>NZ_JBSGET010000005.1:0-115311 GCF_053603035.1 Kitasatospora sp. NPDC004272
CAGGCCGCCGCGCCCGACGCGGCGGCCGCGCCCGACGCCGCCCCGCCGGTGCGCGCCGACCGGCCGCGCCGCACCCGCAGCGTCGGCGAGGGATCGGTCAGCCAGGGCGGGGCCGGGGCCCCGGCCGAACGGCCCGAGGCCCCGCGGCGCACCGCCCGCACCCAGTCGTCCGACGCCCCCTGGCACGCGCCCGTACCGGCGCGGGACGGGAAACCGGAGCCCGAGCGGTCCGAGCGGCAGCCCACCGAACAGCCCGCCGAGCAACCCACCGAACAGCCCGCCGAACAGCCCGAACAGCCCACCGAGCAGCAGGACGGAGACGGCGCGTGAACCTCCTCGACACGCTGCTGCGCTGCGTCGGCACGCTGGTGGCGTTCCTGGTGCTGCCGCTGGTGGTCGGCCAGGCCGAGCACAAGGTGATGGCGCACATGCAGGGCCGGCTCGGCCCGATGTACGCAGGCGGGTTCCACGGCTGGGCGCAACTGGTCGCCGACGGCGTCAAGTTCGTCCAGAAGGAGAACATCGTCCCGGCGGGCGCCGACCGGAAGGTCTTCCAACTGGCCCCGGCCGTCGCGCTGCTGCCCTACCTGCTGGTGCTGCTGGTGGTCCCGGTCGGCCCGGACGGGATGGTCGGCCAGGTGGTCGACGCGGGCATCTTCTTCGTGCTGGCCGTGATGGGCGTCGGCGTGCTCGGCTCGCTGATGGCGGGCTGGGCGTCGGCCAACAAGTTCTCGCTGCTGGGCGCGCTGCGCACGGCCGCGCAGCTGATGTCGTACGAGCTGCCGATGCTGCTGGCCGCCGCCTCGGTGGCGATGGCGGCGGGCACCGTCTCGCTGCCCGGCATCGTGGACGCCTTCCACTGGTGGTGGGTGCCGTGGCAGCTGATCGGTGCCTTCGTCTTCTTCACGGCCGGCCTGGCCGAGCTGCAGCGCCCGCCGTTCGACATGCCGGTGGCCGACTCGGAGATCATCTTCGGCGCGTACACCGAGTACACCGGCCTGCGCTTCGCGCTGTTCCTGCTCTCCGAGTACGCGGGCATCGTGGTGCTCTGCGGCCTGACCACGGTGCTGTTCCTGGGCGGCTGGCACGGTCCGTTCGAGGACGGCCTCGGCTGGCTGTGGACGCTGGTGAAGACCTTCGCGCTGGCCTTCGTGGTGCTCTGGCTGCGGGTCACCTACCCGCGGCTGCGCGAGGACCAGCTGATGCGCTTCGCGTGGACCGGACTGATCCCGCTCGCGCTCGTCCAGCTCGCCCTGACCGGCATCATCAAGGTGGCGATCTCGTAATGGGAATTCCCGGCTCCGGCCTGGCCAAGGGCCTGGCCGTCACCATGCGCACGATGATGCGCAAGACCGTCACCGCGCAGTACCCCGACGTGCAGCCCGACCTGCCGCCGCGCACCCGCGGCGTGATCGCGCTGCTGGAGGAGAACTGCACGGTCTGCATGCTGTGCGCCCGCGAGTGCCCGGACTGGTGCATCTACATCGACTCCCACAAGGAGACGCTGCCCGCCGCCGACCCGAACGCCCGCGCCCGCACCCGCAACGTGCTGGACCGCTTCGCGATCGACTTCTCGCTCTGCATGTACTGCGGGATCTGCGTCGAGGTGTGCCCGTTCGACGCGCTGTTCTGGTCCCCGGAGTTCGAGTACGCGGAGACCGACATCCGCGAACTCACCCACGAGCGCGAGCGGCTGCGCGAGTGGATGTGGACCGTCCCGCCGCCGCCCGCGCACGACGCCGCGGCGGAGGAGCCCAAGGAGATCGCCATGGCCCGCAAGGCCGCCGACAAGCTGGCCGCCGCAGCCGCGGCGGCGGCCGCCGCCGCCGAGGAGGGTGGGGAGAGTTGAGCACCCTGCTGGCCGCGGCGGGCTCGCTGGAGCCCGCCGCGCGCTCGTACCTCTCGCCGACCGGGCAGGAGATCGTCTTCCTGCTGGTCGGTGTGCTCGTGCTCGGCGCCGCCGTGGTCTCGGTGACCACCCGCCAACTGGTGCACGCCGCGCTGTGGCTGGTGGTCGCGCTGGGCGGGCTCGCGGTCGAGTTCCTGCTGCTGACCGCCGAGTTCGTGGCCTGGGTGCAGGTGCTGGTGTACCTGGGCTCGGTGATCGTGCTGGTGCTGTTCGGCCTGATGCTGACCCGCGCCCCGATCGGCCGCTCCCCGGACGCCGACTCCGGCAACCGCCCGGCCGCGCTCGCGGTCGGCGCCGCCTCCGCCGCCACCCTGGTCACCCTGGTCGTCGACGCGTTCCGCTCGTCCTGGATCGACCTGGGCGGCGCGGCCGGCACCACCCGGCTCACCGGCGAGTACCTGTTCTCGCACTGGGTGCTGCCGTTCGAGGCGCTGTCGGTGCTGCTGCTGGCCGCCCTGGTCGGCGCGATCGTGCTCTCCCGCACCAAGGGCGGCAGCGCGGACGCCAGGCCGCGGGCCGGGAAGCTGCGCACCGCCCCGACGAAGCCGAAGGAGCGCTGAGGTGCACCTCGCCTACCCCGCCGTCCTCGCCGTGCTGCTGTTCAGCGTCGGCGTGTACGGCGTGCTCGCCCGGCGCAACGTCATCCTGGTGCTGATGTCGGTCGAGCTGATGCTCAACGCCGTCAACCTCAACCTGGTCGCCTTCGACGTCTGGCTGCGCGACACCCTGCACGCCGGACAGGCGCTCACCCTGTTCACCATCACCGTCGCCGCCGCCGAGATCGGCCTCGGCCTGGCGATCGTGCTGCTGGTCCACCGCACCCGCCGCACCGCCGCCGTCGACGGGGTCACCGCGCTCGGCGACCGCCACGAGGCGGACACCGAGGAGGTCGCCCGATGAACCTCGCGCTGCCGATCCTCGTCCCCGTGCTGCCCGCGCTCGGCGCCGCCGCCGGACTGGCCACCGGCCGCCGGTACCCCGGCCTGGCCCGCCCGCTGGCGGTGCTGCCGGTCGCGGTCTCCGCCGTGCTCGCCCTGGTCACCGCCCTCCAGCTGGGCACCGGCGCCACCCTGGACGCCGCCACCCGGCTCGCCCCCACCGGCGGCCCGGAGATCTCGCTCGCCCTGCACCTGGACGGCTTCTCCTCGCTGATCTCGGTGCTGGTCGGCCTGGTCGCCACCTGCGTGCAGGTCTACTCGACCGCGTACCTGAAGGACGACCCGCGCTACCCCTCGTACGCGGCCCTGGTCTCGCTGTTCACCGCCGCGATGTTCCTGGTCGTCTACTCCGGCGACCTGATCGTGCTGCTGGTCGGCTGGGAGGTGATGGGCATCTGCTCGTACTTCCTGATCGGCCACCACTGGGAGACCGCCGACGCCCGCAGCGCCTCGCTGAAGGCGTTCCTTGTCACCAAGCTCGGCGACGTGCCGTTCCTGTTCGGCCTGTTCCTGCTCGGCGCGGACGCCGGCACCTTCCGGATCACCGAGGTGCTGCGCACCGCCGCCGACGGCGGGCTCGACCACCCGACGCTGATCGCGCTGCTGCTGCTCGCCGGCGTCGCGGGCAAGAGCGCCCAGTTCCCGCTGCACACCTGGCTGCCGGACGCGATGGCCGGCCCGACGCCGGTCTCCGCGCTGATCCACGCCGCCACCATGGTCGCCGCGGGCATCTACCTGGTCGCCCGGCTGCTGCCGGTCTTCCTGCTGTCCTCCGCCGCGCTGCTGGTGCTGGCCGTGATGGCCGCCGTCACCATGGTCGGCTCCGCGCTGTGCGCGCTCGCCCAGGACGACCTCAAGCGCGTCCTCGCCTACTCCACCGTCGGTCAACTCGGCTACATGGCCGGGGCGCTGGCCGCCGGCGACCGGCAGGCCGCCGTGTTCCACCTGGTCGCGCACGGCGCGTTCAAGGCGCTGCTGTTCCTCACCGCCGGCGTGGTCATCCACGCCGCGCACACCAACTCGATCAGCGCGATGTCCCGGATCGACGGCCTGCGCCGCCGCGTCCCCGACGCCTACTGGACGATGGGCATCGGCCTGGTCGCCCTGGTCGGCCTGCCCCCGTTCGCGGGCTTCTTCTCCAAGGAGTCGGTGCTCACCGCCGCCGAGCACGCCGCCCACGGCGAGGCCCTCACCGGCACCCTGGGCCCCGCCTCGGCCGTCCCCGCCGCCGCGGGCTGGACCGTCCTGGTCGCCGGACTGCTCACCGCGCTGCTCACCGCCGCCTACGCCACCCGGCTCTGGCTGGTCGCCTTCCACACCGGGCCGGCGGCCCCGGTGGCCGCCCCCGCCGACGCCCCGTACTCCCCGGAGATCGACGAGGCCGACCCGGCGCACGCCGAACCCGCCGCGATGCGCTGGCCGCTGTGGGTGCTGGCCGTGCCCACCATGGGCTTCGGCCTGCTCGGGCTGCGCACCGACTGGCTGCCCCGGCTGCTCGACGGCGAGAGCCTGCGCCCCGGCACCGAGACCATGGTGCTCGGCACCGGCGCCGCCCTGATCGGCCTGCTGCTCGCCTACGCCGCCTGGCGCACGGCCGGCACCCGGGCCGCCGCCGGGCAGCCCGCCACCGACCCCGGACGCCTGCTGCTCGGCCCGCTGCACGGGCCCGCCCGGCACGGCTTCGGCGTCGACCGGCTGTACACCGCGCTGTTCGTCCGGCCCACCGCGGCCGCCGCCCGGCTGGTCCGGTTCCTGGACCGCGCCGTGGTGGAGACCTACGTGCGCGGCGCCGGCGCCGCCCCCGGCTGGCTCGGCCGCGCCGTCCGCTTCGCCCAGACCGGCAACGCCCAGGGCTACCTGAGCGCGCTGCTGGCCGGAGCCGTCCTGCTCGCCGTCCTGGTGGCGGTCGGCTCATGACCCGCCCCCACCTCCCCGTCCCGGCACGCCCTTGGAGCCCCCGATGAACGCGGTCCTCATCGCCCTCCTGGCCCTGCCGCTGCTCGGCGCCGCCCTGACGCTCGCCCCGATCGGCGACCGGCGGGCGCTGCGCCTGGGCACCGCCGTCACCGGCGCCACCCTGCTGCTGGCGGTCGCCCTCGCCGCGGGCTTCGACCACGACGACCCGAGCCGGATGCAGGCCGTCACCGACGTCTCCTGGATCCCCGCGCTGGACGTCCGGCTGCACCTGGGCACCGACGGGATCTCGCTGCCGCTGCTGGTGCTCACCGCGCTGCTCACCTTCCTGTGCGCGCTGTACTCGGTGAAGAAGCTCCCCGCGGGCCCCGGCGGCCGGGCCTTCACCGGCCTGCTGCTCCTGCTGGAGACCGGCATGCTGGCCACCTTCGCGGTGCTCGACCTGGTGCTGTTCTTCCTGGCCTTCGAGATCGTGCTGATCCCGATGTACTTCCTGATCGCGCGCTGGGGCAGCGGCAGGAAGACCGCCGCCGCCAACCGGTTCATCCTGTACACCCTGCTCGGCTCCGCCGTGATGCTGCTCGGCTTCCTGCTGATCGGCGTCAAGGCCGGCACCTTCGACATGGTGGAGCTCGCCGACGCGCACGGCTCCGGCCTGTCGCACACCACCCAGCTGATCGCCGCGCTGGCCATCCTGATCGGCCTCGCCGTGAAGGCCCCCGCCTGGCCGCTGCACTCCTGGCTGCCCGACGCGCACACCGCCGCCCCCACCGCGGGCTCGGTGCTGCTGGCCGGCGTGATGCTCAAGATGGGCACCTACGGCCTGGTCCGGGTGCTGCTGCCGGTCGTCCCCGACGGCACCGCGACCTTCGCCCCCTACCTGGGCGCGTTCGCCGCCGTCGGCATCGTCTACGGCTCGCTCGCCTGCCTGGCCCTGGCCCGGCCCGGCGCCAAGGGCGACCTGAAGCGGCTGATCGCGTACTCCTCGGTCGGCCACATGGGCTTCGTGCTGCTCGGCATCGCCTCGCTCACCCCGACCGGCCTGAACGGCGCGCTGTTCGCCAACATCGCGCACGGCCTGATCACCGGCCTGCTGTTCTTCGTGGTCGGCGCGGTCAAGGACCGCTACGGCACCGCCGACCTCGACACCCTCGCCGGGGCCACCGGCGCCGCCCTCTACGGCCGCGCGCCGCGGATCGGCGCGCTGCTCGCGTTCGCCGCCGTCGCCAGCCTCGGCCTGCCAGGACTGGCCGGGTTCTGGGGCGAACTGCTCGCCATGTACGGCGCGTTCGACCCGGCCGCCGGGCTCTCCCGGCCCGCGTTCGTCACCTACATGGCGCTGGCCGGACTCGGCACCCTGCTGACCGCCGGCTACCTGCTGGTCGTGGTCAAGCGGGTCTGCATGGGCGACCCGGAGCAGCCCGCCCCGGTCACCGAGCTGCCCGACCTCAAGGGCTACGAGGCCGCCAGCTGGACGCCGCTGGCCGCGCTCACCCTGCTCGCGGGCCTGTGGCCGGCCCTGCTCCTCGGCCTCTCCGACCCGGCCGTCAAGCACCTCCTCGGAGGCGGCTGATGACCACCGCTCACGACCTGGGGCAGCCCCTCATGACTCCGCTCGCCGTCGCCGACCCGGGCGGCCTGATCCAGTCCGTCGACTGGGTGGCCGTCGCCCCGCCGCTGATCGCCGCGCTCGCCGCCCTCGCCGTGCTGGTCGCCGACCTGTTCCTGCCCGAGGCCCGCAAGCGCCTGCTGGGGTGGCTGAGCGCGGCCGGACTGCTGGCCGCGCTGGCCGCGCTGATCCCGCTGGTCGGCGACACCCGCTCGACGTTCTGCTTCAAGAGCCCCGGCGGCGGCTGCTCCTACACCGCCGACCACTTCGCGCTCGCCTTCCAGCTGCTGGTGCTGGGCGGCGCGCTGCTGACCGTGCTGCTCTCGCTGCACACCGTCGAAGAGGACGCCCTGCCCGGCGGCGAGTACTGGTTCCTGCTGCTCTCCTCCGCCTGCGGCGCCGCCCTGCTGCCCGCCGCCCGCGACCTCGCCACCCTGGTGATCGCCCTGGAGGTGGCCACCCTGCCCGCGTTCGCGCTGGTCGGCCTGCGCCGGGACGGCCGGGGCGCGGAGAGCGCGCTCAAGTTCTTCCTCTCCTCGGTCACCGCGACCGCCGTGATGCTGCTCGGCGTCAGCTTCGTCTACGCCGCCGCCGGAACGATCCAGCTCCAGGGCATCGCCGACGGACTGGCCCACGCCCCCCGCCAGCTGAAGCCGCTCGCCGAGGCGGGCGCGGTGCTCACCCTGGTCGGCTTCGCGTTCAAGGCCGCCGCCGTCCCGTTCCACTTCTGGGTCCCCGACACCTACGTCGGCGCCCCGCTCCCGGTGGCCGGCTACCTCTCGGTGGTCGGCAAGGCGGCCGGCCTGTCCGGCCTCGCCCTGGTCACCACCGTCGCTTTCCGCCCGTACGGCCACACCTGGGGCCTGGTGCTGGCGGTGCTCGCCGCGCTCACCATGACGGTCGGCAACACGGCCGCGCTGCGCCAGCGCACCGACACCCGGCACGGGGCGGTCCGGCTGCTGGCCTGGTCCTCGGTCGGCCAGGCCGGCTACCTGCTGGTGCCGCTGGCCGCGGCCGGGTACGCGGACTCGGCCGGGCCGCTGGGCGCGACCGTGGCGTACGCGCTGATCTACGGCCTGGTGAACCTGGGCGCGTTCGGCGCGGTCGCGCTGGTCGGCGGCTCCGGGCGGCTGGACGGCTTCCGCGGCCTGGCCGGGCGCAACCGGTGGGCGGCGTTCGCGCTGGCGTTCTTCCTGCTCTGCCTGGCCGGCCTGCCGCCGGGCGTGGTGGGCCTGTTCGGCAAGGTCGTGGTGTTCCGCTCGGCGGTGGACGCCGGCCTGGGCTGGCTGGCCGTGGTGATGGCAGTGAACGTGGTGATCGCGCTCGCCTACTACCTGAAGTGGACCGCGCTGCTGTTCGCGCCCGCCGAGTCCGAGACCGGGTCCGGAACCGAGCCCGCCTCCGGGTCCGCGCCCGCCCCGGAGGCCCCCGGCCCGCGCCGCGTCCCGGCCCCGCTGACCGCCGCGCTGGGCCTGGCGGCGGCCGGAGCGGTGGTGCTCTCGGTGGCTCCGCAGCTGGTGCTGAGGGTGGTGTCGGGCAGCCTGTTCTGAGCCGTGGTCGAATGCCGGGGGGAACGAACCGACCGGTTCGCCGCGTTGATCCCGGCAGAGGGAGGCGGCTCCACGGCTTCCACCGGCACCACAGGAGGGCCCGCAGTGCACAGCCACCACAACGGATTGCGGACGGCCGTCCTGCTGGGCGGCCTGTCCGCGCTGATCCTGGTGATCGGCGGTTTCTTCGGCCGCACCGGGCTGCTGGTGGCGCTGCTGGTCGCGGTCGGCACCAACGCCTACGCGTACTGGAACAGCGACAAGCTGGCGCTGCGCGCGATGCGGGCCCGCCCGGTCAGCGAGATCGAGGCCCCGCAGCTGTACCGGATCGTCCGCGAGCTCTCCACCTCGGCCCGCCAGCCGATGCCCCGGCTGTACATCTCGCCCACGCCCGCGCCGAACGCCTTCGCCACCGGCCGCAACCCGCGCAACGCGGCGGTCTGCTGCACCGACGGCATCCTGCAGCTGCTGGACGAGCGGGAGCTGCGCGGCGTCCTGGGCCACGAGCTGAGCCACGTCTACAACCGGGACATCCTGATCTCCTCGGTGGCGGGCGCGCTCGCCTCGGTGGTGATGTTCCTGGTGAACTTCGCCTGGCTGATCCCGATCGGCCGCTCGGACGACGACGACGGCCCGGGCCTGGTCGGCATGCTGGCGATCATGATCCTGGGGCCGGTCGCGGCGAGCCTGATCCAGCTGGCCGTCAGCCGCTCCCGCGAGTACCAGGCGGACGCCGACGGGGCCCGGATCACCGGCGATCCGCTGGCCCTGGCCAGCGCCCTGCGCAAGCTGGACGCCGGCACCCAGCGGCTCCCGCTGCCGCCCGAGCCGCAGTTGCAGACCGCCAGCCACATGATGATTGCCAACCCGTTCCGGCCCGGCGAGCGCGGCGCGAAGCTGTTCTCCACCCACCCGCCGATGCGCGAGCGGATCGCCCGGCTGGAGCGGATGGCCGGGCACTGACCCCTTCGGGCGAGCCTGCGGCGAGCGTCCGCCGGGCGCCCCCGCCCCGCTGGTAGGGCTGAACGCACTGACCAGTCCGAGGCCGGAGGTGCGGTGCGGTGACCATGCTGCCGAGCGATGCCGAACTGGGCGGCCCGTCCGGCCCGCCCGTCCCGCAGCCGCCCCCGCGCCGCCGCTTCGGCCGGGCCTCCCGCCCGCGCCGGGGCCGGGCGCTGGTGGTGTGGCTGACCACCACCGACCACAAGCAGATCGGCACCCTCTACCTGGTCACCTCGTTCGCCTTCTTCCTGCTCGGCGGGGTGCTGGCGCTGGTGATGCGCGCCGAGCTGGCCCGTCCGGGGACGCAGATCCTCTCGAACGAGCAGTTCAACCAGGCGTTCACCATGCACGGCACGATCATGCTGCTGATGTTCGCCACCCCGCTGTTCGCGGGCTTCGCCAACTGGTTCATGCCGCTGCACATCGGCGCCCCCGACGTCGCGTTCCCGCGGCTGAACGCCTTCGCGTACTGGCTGTACCTGTTCGGCTCGCTGATCGCGGTCGGCGGCTTCCTGACCCCGAACGGCGCGGCGGACTTCGGCTGGTTCGCCTACGCGCCGCTGAACAGCGCCGTGCACTCGCCGGGCGTCGGCGCCGACATGTGGATCATGGGCCTGGCCTTCTCCGGGTTCGGCACCATCCTCGGTTCGGTCAACTTCATCACCACCGTGGTCTGCCTGCGGGCGCCCGGCATGACGATGTTCCGGATGTCGATCTTCACCTGGAACGTGGTGCTGACCTCGGTCCTGGTGCTGATGGCCTTCCCGGTCCTCGCGGCCGCGCTGCTCTGCCTGGAGGCGGACCGGAAGTTCGGGGCGCACGTCTTCGACCCGGCCAACGGCGGGCCGATCCTGTGGCAGCACCTGTTCTGGTTCTTCGGGCACCCGGAGGTGTACATCATCGCGCTGCCGTTCTTCGGCATCGTCACCGAGATCCTCCCGGTGTTCTCCCGCAAGCCGGTGTTCGGCTACTCCGGCCTGATCGGCGCCACCATCGCCATCGCCGGCCTGTCGATCACGGTGTGGGCGCACCACATGTTCGTCACCGGGCAGGTGCTGCTGCCGTTCTTCTCGTTCATGACCTTCCTGATCGCGGTCCCGACCGGCGTGAAGTTCTTCAACTGGGTCGGCACCATGTGGCGCGGTTCGCTCTCCTTCGAGACGCCGATGCTCTGGTCGGTCGGCTTCCTGGTCACCTTCCTGTTCGGCGGCCTGACCGGCGTGCTGCTGGCCTCGCCGCCGATCGACTTCCACGTCTCGGACTCGTACTTCGTGGTCGCGCACTTCCACTACGTGGTGTTCGGGACGGTGGTCTTCGCGATGTTCGCCGGCTTCTACTTCTGGTGGCCGAAGATGACCGGGCGGATGCTGGACGAGCGCCTCGGGAAGATCCACTTCTGGACGCTGTTCGTCGGCTTCCACACCACCTTCCTGGTCCAGCACTGGCTGGGCGCCGAGGGCATGCCGCGCCGCTACGCCGACTACCTCGCCTCGGACGGCTTCACCACCCTGAACACCGTCTCGACCATCGGCTCGTTCCTGCTCGGCCTGTCCACCCTGCCGTTCCTGTACAACGTCTGGCGGACCGCCAAGTACGCGCCCGGGGTCGGGGTCGACGACCCGTGGGGCTACGGCCGCTCGCTGGAGTGGGCGACCTCCTGCCCGCCGCCGCGGCACAACTTCACCACCCTGCCGCGGATCCGCTCCGAGTCCCCGGCCTTCGACCTGCACCACCCGGACGTCGCCGAGTTCGACCGGCTGCAGAACGACCCGCGCTGACGCCGCCCGGGCGTCGCCCCGGCGCCCCGCTCGACATGCGGTGTCCGTTTCGCGGTGGTAAGAATCGTTTCGTCCCTACGCCGTTCGAGGCGCGGGGACGTTCCGTCTGACTGCGCGCGGGATCGGAGCGTCATGGACAACTATCCGCTGCTCGACATCTTCTGGACGATGCTGGAGCTGTTCCTCTGGATCCTCTGGTTCTTCCTGCTGTTCAAGATCATCACGGACGTCTTCCGCAGCGAGGACATGGGCGGCTGGGGCAAGGCGGGCTGGACGATCTTCGTGATCCTGCTGCCGTTCCTCGGCGTGCTGGTCTACCTGATCGCCCGCGGCGGCTCGATGCACCAGCGGGACGTCGACCAGGCCAGGAGGGCGGACGCGGCGTTCCAGGACTACGTCCGCAAGGCAGCGGGCACCGGCGGCGGCACCACCGGCGGCGGCACCACCACCGGGCACGTGGAGGACCTGGCGAAGCTGGCCGACCTCAAGAACAGCGGCGCGCTGTCCGAGGAGGAGTACCAGCGGGCCAAGGACAAGCTGCTCGCCTGACGCCCCGCCCGGTGCGACGGGAGGCCCGCCCCGCGGCGGGCCGCCCGTCGTTCCCGCCCGGCACGCTCCCGGCCCCGGCGAACTCCGCACCCGCTCGGCCCGCCACCCCGGCCGAACGCCGGGTGAACGAGCGGCCCTGACCGCCGCTCAGCCCGCTCCCGTCGCACCCCCGCCCCGCTCCCGTCACACCCCTGCCACAGTGCAGCGCCGCCACCTGCCACCGGCGGCCCGGGTGTGCGAGCCTGGAGGCATGAAGCTGGTCAACTTCCTGCTCAACGTCATCTGGCTGCTGTTCTGCGGCCTGTGGATGGCGATCGGCTACGCGCTCGCCGGGATCATCTGCTTCGTCCTGATCGTCACGATCCCGTTCGGCATCGCGTCCTTCCGCCTCGCGGGCTTCATGCTCTGGCCGTTCGGCCGCACCACCGTGGTGCGGGACGACGCGGGCGCCCCGTCCTGCGTCGGCAACGTGGTCTGGCTGGTGTTCGCCGGCTGGTGGCTGGCGATCGGACACATCGTCACCAGCATCCCGCTGTTCCTGTCGATCATCGGCATCCCGTTCGGCTGGGCCAACCTCAAGATGGTCCCGATCTCGCTGACCCCGCTCGGCCGGGAGGTCGTCGACACCGACCGGGGCTTCGGCACCCGCTGACCGGAGCGCCCGAAAACCGTTCGCGGAGCGGCCCGCCCCGGGGTACAACTGCCGGGTCGTGGACGGACGGTGAGGAGCGGCGCGTGGCGGACGGCGAGATCATGGCCGGCGGGGTCAACCGGGTGGAGCGGCGCGGGAGCCGGGTGCTGCGCCCGACCGGGCCGTGGTCGCCGACGGTGCACGGGCTGCTGGCGCACCTGCGGGCGGCCGGGTTCACCGCCGGGCCGCGGTTCCACGGGCTGGCCGAGGACGGCCGGGAGGTGCTGGACTTCCTGCCCGGCGAGGTCTCCGACTACCCGCCGACCCCGGCCGCCGCCTCCCGCACCGCGCTGCTCGACGCGGCCCGGCTGCTGCGCGAGTACCACGACGCCACGGCCGGCTACACCGCCGAGGGCTGGATGCTGCCCGTCCGCGAGCCGGTCGAGGTGGTCTGCCACGGCGACTACGCCCCGCACAACTGCGTGCTGGCCGGCGAGCACGTGGTCGGCGTCATCGACTTCGACACCGCCCACCCCGGCCCCCGGCTGTGGGACGTCGCGTACGCGGCCTACCGCTGGGCGCCCACCACCGCCCCCGGCAACGCCGACGGCTTCGGCACCCCCGACGAGCAGGCCGTCCGGGTGCGCGAGTTCTGCGACGCGTACGGCCTCGGCCGGGCCGACCGGGCGGGCCTGGTCGACGCGATCGAGGCCCGGCTGCACGCCCTGGTCGCGCACATGCGGGCCGAGGCCGCCGCCGGGAGCGCCGCGTTCGCCTCGCACCTGGCCGACGGGCACCACCTGATGTACCTCTCCGACGCCGCGTACGTGGTGCGCGAACGCGCCCGCTTCGAGGCTCAACTCCTGGCGGAGTGACGGGAGACGAACTCCCGGTACCAGTGGTACGAGTCCTTCGGGGTGCGCCGCTGGGTGGCGTAGTCCACGTGCACCACCCCGAAGCGCTTGCCGTAGCCGTACGTCCACTCGAAGTTGTCCAGCAGCGACCACACGTAGTAGCCGCGCACGTCCACCCCCGCGGCCAGCGCCCCGGCCACCGCCCGCAGGTGGCCCTCCAGGTAGGCGGTCCGGTCGGCGTCGTGCACCACGCCGTCCGGGCCGGGGACGTCGTCCTCGGCGGAGCCGTTCTCGGTGACGAACAGCGGCGGCAGCGCCGGGCCGTACTCTTCGCGCAGGCCCACCAGCAGTTCGCGCAGGGTGTCCGGGGCCACCGCCCAGTCCATCGCGGTGTGCCGGGCGTGCGGGTCGCGGACGTGCGCGAAGCGGTTGTCGGTGGCGTCCCGCCGGGCCGGGTCGGGCTCCCGGTGCGGGGCGGTGCGGACGGTCGCCGGGGTGTAGTAGTTGACGCCCAGGAAGTCCATCGGCGCCGCGATCACGGCCAGGTCGCCGTCCCGGCGGAAGTCCTGGCGCTCGATCAGCTCGCCCCAGGTGTCCGCCTCCGCGGCCGGGTAGCGGCCGCGCAGCAGCGGCTCCGTCCACACCAGGTTGCGCTGGGTGCGGGCGCGCAGCGCGGCGCTCTCGTCGTCCGGGGTGGCGGGGTACACCTGGTCGAGGTTGAGGGTGATCCCGGCCTCCCGGACCCCGGCCGCGCGCAGCGCCCCCAGCGCCAGGCCGTGGCCGAGCAGCAGGTGGTGGGCGGCGGCCAGCGCGGGCGTCCCGGAGCGCACTCCCGGGGCGTGCACGCCGTTGCCGTAGCCGAGGAAGGCGCTGCACCAGGGCTCGTTGAGGGTGGTCCAGCGCGGCACCCGGTCCGCCAGCGCCTCCGCCACCACCGCCGCGTACTCCGCGAACCGGTGCGCGGTCTCCCGGGCCCGCCAGCCCCCGCCGTCCTCCAGCGCCTGCGGCAGGTCCCAGTGGTAGAGCGTCACGGCGGGCTCGATCCCGGCCGTCAGCAGCCCGTCCACCAGCCGCGAGTAGAAGTCCAGCCCGGCCCGGTTGACCTTCCCGGTGCCGGTGGGCAGCACCCGCGGCCAGGAGACCGAGAAGCGGTACGAGTCGACGCCCAGCCGCCGCAGCAGCTCGACGTCCTGCGGCCAGCGGCGGTAGTGGTCGCAGGCCGGCTCCCCGGTGTCGCCGCCCTCGACCCGGCCCGGCTCGGCGCAGAAGGCGTCCCAGACGGACGGTCCGCGGCCGTCGGCGCGGGTGGCGCCCTCGATCTGGAAGGCGGCGGTGCCGGCCCCGAAGACGAAACCGGGCGGGAAGGAGAGTTCGGCCATGGGTCGATTCTTAACCGGTGAAGCTACTTACGAACAGCTTGGGCCAGATCGTGGATTTATTTTTTACTAAACGATTGCCTTACTCGCCTTGGCGTTCCAGGTGCTCGCGCAGGGCCCGGAACTCGTCCGCGATCCCGTCCAGCGTGTAGTGCGCGTTCAGTCCGCTCGGGTTCGGCAGCAGCCACACCTCGGTGTCGCCGATCGGCTCCGGCTGCGGCCCGACCACCGCCCGCGGCCGGCCGAACGCCGCCCGGTACGCCCCGATCCCGAGCACCGCCAGCGCGCGCGGCCGCAGCCGCCGCACCCGCTCCTCCAGCGCCCGGCCGCCCTCCCGGTACTCCTCGGCGGTCAGCTCGGCCGCCTTCGCGGTGGTCCGGCCCACCACGTTGGTGATGCCCAGCCCGAGCCCGAGCAGCTCGTCCTGCTCGGCCGGCCCCAGCTGTCGCGGGGTGAAACCGGAGCGGTGCAGGGCGGGCCAGAACCGGTTGCCCGGTCGGGCGAAGTGCTGCCCGGTGGCGCCCGACCACAGGCCCGGGTTGATCCCGCAGAACAGCACCCGCAGGCCGGGTGCGGCCACGTCCTCGATGGCGGTGTCCTGGGCGGCGGCGAGCTGTTCGGGCGTGGGCCTGGCGCCGGTGGCCGGGCGCTGCGGCGGGGTTCGGGTCACCCCGCCCACTCTGCCGTACCGGACGGGCGCGCGAACGCCGCCGAGCGCCTGCGAACCGTTTTCGGGACCTTGGTCCCGGAGAGGGCTTCCGGCAGGTCGGAGCGGGTGCGGCCGATGTCCGGCATATCGGATGGATAGTCAGTTCGATTGTTTTCCTGACCGGATGACTTTCCGGGCGGAGAATGGGGCGGTGCCATACGAACTGAACGCGCTGATCGCCGCCGATGAGCTGATCGCCGTAGTCACGGCCGAAGTCCCGCTCGCGCGCTCCGCACCCCTGCCGCACGGCCTCGCGCTGGTGCCGATGACCGACGAACTCCACGACGCGCTCCAACACCCCTCCACCGCGCCGGACTTCGGGTTCAAGCGGTTCCCCTCCGGATTCGCCCTGCGGATCGCCGGCTGGTCCAAGTCCGCCCCGATCGCCTACGTCGAAGCCGACGAGGAGCATCCCGGCGGCCGCCGCGCCGCCCTCTGGTACGACGGCCGGATCACCCTCGGCCCGCTCGTCCCCGCCGACGGCGCCCCGCTCGAACGGGTCCTGCGGGCGCTCGGCGCCACCGCCGCGACCGCCCCCGAGGTCGCCGCCGCCGTCGACGGCCGCCGCCGCACCCCGGCCGGGCCCGCCGAGGGCTGACCGCCGCCGGCCCGTCGGCCGATCCGAGCACGAGGTCCGGCGCGTCCGGGTGAAGAGGCCCGCTGGTGCCGCCCGAACCGGTTCAGCGGTCAGCAGGGAGGGCGCACCGTCGCCGGTGCGCCCTCCCTGGTGCGGAACCGCTTACCACCGCTCAGCGGTAGTTGACGAACTGGATCGCGAAGTCCAGGTCCTTGCCCTTGAGCAGCGCCTGCACGGTCTGCAGGTCGTCCCGCGACTTCGAGCTGACCCGCAGCTCGTCGCCCTGGACCTGCGCCTTGACGCCCTTCGGGCCCTCGTCGCGGATGATCTTCGCGACCTTCTTGGCATCGTCGGTCGTGATGCCTTCCTTGATGTCGGCGAAGATCTTGTACTCCTTGCCGGACAGCTGCGGCTCCGCCGCGTCCAGCGCCTTCAGCGACAGCCCGCGCTTGACGAACTTGGTCTGCAGCACGTCCAGGATCGCCCGGACCCGCTCCTCGCCGTTGGCCTTCATCTCGATCTTCTCGCCGGACCGCTTGATCTCGGCGCCCACGTTCTTGAAGTCGAACCGGGTGGCGATCTCGCGGGAGGTCTGGTTGATCGCGTTGTCGACCTCCTGCCACTCGACCTTCGAGACGATGTCGAAACTGGAGTCGGCCATGGGTGTTGGTCTCCTTGCACTACAGGCTGCACGGTCGCGCCACCCGCCACCGGCGGGCGACGCCCCAGCCTATCCAGCGCTCCGGGCCCCCGCCCGCAACGGCCGCGCGCCGACCTTGATCACGACGTGACGTAACCGGGTGGCGAACCACCCCCCACCATCGGGTATCGTTTACGACGTCGAACGGGGCAGCGCTCCGCGAGACACCATCCCTGGCTGGTTGCCCGAGCGGCCAAAGGGAGCAGACTGTAAATCTGTCGCGCAAGCTACGCAGGTTCGAACCCTGCACCAGCCACTGGATAGTGGAGAAGCCCCCGGGCTGCGGAGACGCAGCCCGGGGGCTTCTTCGTCGTCCGGGCCCCGGGCGGTGCCGACGCGGGCCGGACGGCTCGGCCCGGCCCGCCCCGGCCCGGGCGGGCTCAGTCCGGGTGGTTCTGGCGGGGGAGGGCCAGCGTGACGGTGTCGGCGAACTCGCGGACCGCGCTGGTGCGGGAGACGATCCGGCCGCAGTGCACCACCAGGCGGGACTGGCCGCCGGAGAGGGCGCCGGTCAGGCTGTCGCCGCGGACGGCGAGGAGTTCGGCGGGGAACCCGGCGTCGACCCGGACGGGGGCCAGGCCGAGGGCGGTGCGGGCCTGGGCGGAGACGGCGTCGTAGGCGGCCTCGGGGGAGAGCGCGCCGCTCGCGGCGAGCAGGCGGGCGGCGTCCAGCGGGTCGGCCCGGCCGACCGGGTTGGAGGCGTCGCGCAGGGCGCCGGCGCCGGCCGTGAGGGCGACCCGGGCGTGCGCGAACTCCCGGACCAGGGAAGGGCGCAGGCCGATCGGCCGGCCTTCGAGCCCGGTGCAGCCGCCGTTCTGCGGCAGGCAGACCACCCGGACGCCCGCGCTGGCCAGCACGTCGGCGCCGCCGGGCGGCAGCGCGCTGCACGGGCCGAGCGTGACCCGGGGCCGGTGCGGGGCCAACGCGGCGGCCACCCGGGAGAGTTGGGCCTGGTCGGCGGCGTTGGTGTGCAGGTCGACCGGGCAGTCGGCCTCGGCCGCGGCCTCCAGCAGGACGTGCACGTAGCCGACCGGGTCCGGGTCGAGGTCGGGGCAGCCGCCCGCCGCGTCCGCGCCGAGCTTGAGCGCGTCCCGCAGCAGGGCCCGCCCGTCCGCGCCGGCCCGGCCGGTGAGCAGCCGGGGCATCGCGACCGCCTGCAGCTCGGCCAGGCCGCGCAGCGACTGGCGGGCGGTGAGGACGGCCTCCAGCCGGGCCAGCCCGTGCACGTCGCCGATCCGGACGTGGGTGCGCTGGGCGGTGGCCCCGTAGCCGAGCGAGGTGAGCGCGGACTCGGTGGCCCGGCGGACCAGTTCGGCCGGGCCGTCCCCGGCGGGCTCGGGCAGCGCGGCGGAGAAGGCGCTGTCGTAGTGCCCGTGCGGTTCGGCGGGGGCGGGCAGCAGCAGGTAGCCGGACAGGTCGATCCGGGCGCCGGTGGTCACCGTCGGCTGTCCGGGCATCGCGGGCAGCGGCCCGAGGCTGCCGACGGTGCCGACCGCCTGGATCCGGTCCCCGCTGATCCGGACGTCCACCACCCGCCCGTCCAGCAGCCGGGCCCCGGTGAGCAGCAGCACCGGCCCGTGCCCGAGCGGGTTGGCGGGCGGCGGTTGGGCGCCCTCGCTGCGTTCGCTCATCGGTCCGCTCCTCCAGTCCCGTCGACCGTCCGGCGGCCCCGGAGCCGGTGCGGGGCGGCCGACCTGCGGCGCACCCGTTGAAGAGGCCGCCCAGGAGGCCGCGGAGACCGCTCGGGGGACCTCGGGAGATCACTGACGGTCGAGCCTAGGCCGACCTCGGGCGCGACGGTCGGATGCGGGCCGCCCTGACGTGTCGGGACGTGTCGGGTGCGTTCCGGTGGCGGCGGCGGTCGAACGGGTGTCGGGTGACGGCGCGTCAGTGCGGTGCCGCCGACCTGCGGAGATCCGGCGCGGATACGGATTTCACCTCTGGCCCGGAACCGTGTAATCTCTTCCTCGTTCGCCCCTATAGCTCAGTCGGTAGAGCGTCTCCATGGTAAGGAGAAGGTCTGCGGTTCGATTCCGCATGGGGGCTCTGGTGAGAGGCTCCTCGCTCCGGTGAGGTTCCGATCATCAAAGCGGTGTAGCTCAGTTGGTAGAGCAAGCGGCTCATAATCGCTGTGTCACCGGTTCAAGTCCGGTCACCGCTACCCCGCGTAGTCGATCGGGGGGATTACTCCCGATCGACTACTCTTGTCTGTGTTCTTATTCATTGTCCAAGGAAGGCACTCCCGTGGCTGCCACCGATGTCCGCCCGAAGATCACGCTGGCCTGCGTGGAGTGCAAGGAGCGGAACTACATCACCAAGAAGAACCGGCGTAACGACCCGGACCGTCTTGAGATGAAGAAGCACTGCCCGCGTTGCAACTCTCACACGGCGCACCGCGAAACCCGCTGACTTTGCCTCGGCTCCAGGCCGCACCCCACTCGGGGCGCGGCCTGGAGCCGTTTCTGCATACTGGACCACCGCCGGAGCATCGCCGGACCGCCGGCGGACGGCCGTACGCACCAGAGGAGTTGCCCCATGCCACTCGACCCCTCGTTCATCGGGCGGACCTACCCGCCCACCGAGCCGTACGAGGTGGGCCGGGAGAAGATCCGCGAGTTCGCCGCCGCGATCGGTGACGCGAACCCGGCGTACACCGACGCCGAGGCCGCCAAGTCGCTGGGCCACCCGGACGTCATCGCCCCGCCGACCTTCCCCTTCATGCTGAGCTTCCGGGCCGCCGCGCAGGTCGTCAACGACCCCGAGCTGGGCCTGGACTACAGCCGGGTGGTGCACGGCGACCAGAAGTTCGCCTACACCCGCCCGGTGCGGGCCGGCGACCGGCTCTCCGTCACGGTCTCGATCGACGCGATCAAGTCGCTGGCGGGCAACGACGTGCTGACCGTCCGCGGCGAGGTCGACGACGCCAGCGGCGAGCACGTGGTGACGTCGATCATGACGCTGGTGGCGCGCGCCGCCGACGAAGCCGGGGAGGAGTGACCGTGGCGGTCCGCTTTGACGAGGTCCAGGTCGGCACCGAGCTGCCGGCGCAGTCGTTCCCGGTCACCCGGGCGACGCTGGTGCAGTACGCCGGTGCCTCGGGGGACTTCAACCCGATCCACTGGAACGAGAAATTCGCCCTGGAGGTCGGCCTCCCGGACGTGATCGCGCACGGCATGTTCACCATGGCCGAGGCCGCCCGGGTGGTGACCGACTGGGTCGGCGACCCGGCCGCGGTCGTCGAGTACGGCGTCCGGTTCACCAAGCCGGTCGTCGTCCCCAACGACGGGGTCGGCGCCACCGTCGAGGTCACCGGGAAGGTCGCCGCGCTGCTGGAGGACAACCGGGTCCGGGTCGACCTCACCGCCACCAGCGCGGGGCAGAAGGTCCTCGGCATGGCCCGGGCCGTCGTCCGCCTGGCCTGACGCGCTCCCGGCGGTGGGGGCCCCGGACGGCGGGGCCCCTGCCCGGGGGCCGCGGACCCGCGGGGGTTGCTAAGTTATTGGCCAATCACTAATCTTTGGGTGTGGCCAGGAACAGCATGCGGATGTCCGCCGAGGAGCGGCGCGAGAGCGTCGTCCGGGCGGCCATGGTGGAGTTCGCCCGGGGCGGGTACCGGGGCACCTCCACCGAGGCGATCGCCCGCCGGGTGGGAGTCTCGCAGCCGTACCTGTTCCGACTCTTCCCCAACAAGCAGGCGATCTTCGAGGCGGCGGCGGAACACTGCATCGAGGAGACCTGGCGGGTCTTCGACCGCGCGTCGGAGGGCCTGACGGGGGAGGCCGCGTGCGCGGCGATGGGCGAGGCGTACCTCGGCCTGATTGCCGACCGCGAGCAGGTCATGATGCAGATGCAGATCTACGTCTCGGTGTTCGCGGCGGAATCGGTCGGGGACAACGAGATCGGCGAGATCGCCCGGGCCGGCTGGTTCCGGCTGTTCGAGCGGATCCGCGACCGGCTCGGCGACCGGGTGTCGGCCACCGAGTTCATGGCGCACGGCATGCTGATCAACACCCTGGTGGCGCTGGGGTACCCGGCCGGCCACGAGCTCTGGGAGGGTTTCGCGGAGCTCAACCGGAGGCGGGACGGGGAGGGCTGAGGCGCTCCGCCGACGGCGGCGGGCGCCCTTTTTTCGGCCCACGAAAGTTATTGATCAATCACAACCTGGGGGAAGCAGAGATGAACAGGCAAGCCGTCTGGACCCTGGTGGTCGTCAGCGTGGCCAGCTTCATGGCCGGCCTCGACAACCTGGTGGTCACCACCGCACTGCCCGCGATCCGCGCCGACCTGGGCGGCGCCCTCGCCGACCTGGAGTGGACGGTCAGCGCGTACACCCTGACCTTCGCGGTCCTGCTGATGTTCGGCGCGGCCCTCGGCGACCGCTTCGGCCGCCGCCGGCTGTTCCTCGGCGGGCTCGTGGTCTTCACCCTCGGCTCGGCGTCCGCCGCGCTCGCCCCGAGCATGGGCACGCTGATCGCCGCCCGCGCCGTCCAGGGCGTCGGCGCGGCCGTGATGATGCCGCTCACGCTCACCCTGCTCACCGTCGCGGTCCCCGCCGCCAAGCGCGGCATGGCCTTCGGCATCTGGTCCGGGGTCAGCGGACTGGCCGTCGCCACCGGGCCGCTGATCGGCGGCACCCTCACCGAGCACTTCTCCTGGCAGTGGATCTTCTGGGTGAACGTCCCGGTCGGCCTGCTCCTGCTGCCGCTCGCCCGCGCCGTGCTCGGCGAGAGCCGCGGCGAGAACCCCCGCCTCGACCTCCCCGGCACCGCGCTGGTCAGCGCCGGCCTGTTCGGCCTCGTCCTCGGCCTGGTCCGCGGCAACCCCGACGGCTGGACCGACCCGCTGGTGCTCACCGCGCTGACCGGCGGCGTCCTGCTGCTGGCCGCCTTCGCCGGGTACGAGGCCCGCTACGCGAAGCGGCCGATGCTGCCGATGCGGCTGTTCCGCAACCGGACGTTCAGCGCCGTCAACGCCGCCAGCCTGCTGATGTTCCTCGGCATGTTCGGCTCGATCTTCCTGATCAGCCAGTACTTCCAGGGCGTCAACGGCTACACCGCCGAACAGGCCGGCCTCCGGATGCTCCCGTGGACCGCCATGCCGTTGCTGATCTCCCCGCTCGCCGGCATCTTCACCGACCGGATCGGCGGCCGCCCCATCGTCGTCACCGGCCTCGTCCTGCAGGCCCTCGGCCTGGTCGGGATGGCCCTGCTCGCCGAGAACTCCGCCGGGTACGGGGCACAGGTCCCGGTCCTGATGCTCTGCGGCGCCGGGATGGCCCTGTACTTCGCCCCCACCGCCAACCTGGTGATGGCCAGCGTCCGGCCCGCCGAACAGGGCATCGCCTCCGGCGCGAACAACGCCATGCGCGAGGTCGGCGGCGCGCTCGGGGTAGCCGTGCTCTCCGCGGTCTTCTCCGCCCGGGGCGGCTACGGCAGCGTCGACTCCTTCACCGACGGACTCGTCCCCGCCGTCCTGGTCGGCGCCCTCGCGATCGGGGCCGGCGCGGTCGCCGCCGCGCTCGTCCCGCGCCGGCGGGGCGTGCGGACGGCCGCGGCGGCCCGCCCGGAGTCCGCTCCCGACGCCGCCCCCGCCCCCGCCCCCGCCCCCGTACCGGCCGACCGGGCCTGAGCGCCGGTCGGCGACCAGCCGACGGACGAGGAACAAGAGGAGGAACCCGTGCTCGCGATGACGCTCCCGTGGAGTCCCGGCCCCGCCGCCCAGCAGCCCCCCGCCCGGCCCGTCGTGATGGCCGCCGAACTCAAGGTCCGCGGACTGCGGCACGTTCCCGGCTTCCTGCGGCAGTCCCTGAAGGTCCGCAGTCGGGCCCGCCGCGCCCCCGGCGCCCTCGGCGTCACCCTGCGGGCCGCGCCCCTGGACCGCACCTTCTGGGTGCTCTCCAGTTGGAGCGACCGCGAGGCGCTCGCCGCCTTCGTCCGCTCCGGGACGCACCGGCGGGCGATGACCGCCCTCCGCCCCGCCATGGAGCACTCCGCGTTCGCCACCTGGGACGCGGAGAGCGCGGCGGAGCCCGGCTGGGACGAGGCGCGGCGCCGCCTCGCGGCGAACCGGTAGGCGGGCGGCCCCCGGTGGTGCGTGCCCGCCGTCCTCCCCGGGGCTTGCCTTACGCTGGGGCGGTGATCGAGGAGATGGACGCGCCGCTGGCCCCGTTGACGACGCTGCGCCTGGGCGGTCCGGCCCGCCGGCTGGTGACGGCGCAGACGGACGCCGAGGTGGTGGCCGCGGTGCGGGCGGCGGACGCGGCGGGGGAGCCGCTGCTGGTGATCGGCGGCGGGTCGAACCTGGTGATCGGCGACGCCGGCTTCCCGGGGACGGTGCTGCGGATCGTCACCGAGGGCTTCGAACTGGACGGGACGCGGCTCGAACTCGCGGCCGGCGAGGTCTGGTCGGACGCGGTGGCCCGCACGGTCGACGCCGGGCTGGCCGGGATCGAGTTCCTCGGCGGGATCCCCGGCTCGGCGGGCGCGACCCCGGTGCAGAACGTGGGGGCGTACGGCCAGGAGGTCGCGGAGAGCATCACCGAGGTGGTCGCCTACGACCGCCTGCTCGGCGAGACCGTCACGCTGGCCAACGCCGACTGCGCCTTCTCCTACCGGCACAGCCGCTTCAAGGCGGACCCGGACCGGTACGTGGTGCTGCGGGTGCGGTTCCGGCTCGCGGACGAGGGCGGGCTGTCCTCGCCGGTGAAGTACGCCGAGGCCGCCCGGGCGATGGGCGTCGAGGCGGGGCAGCGGGTGAAGCTGGCCGACGCCCACGCCGAGGTGCTGCGGCTGCGCGCGGGCAAGGGCATGGTGCTGGACGCGGCCGACCACGACACCTGGTCGGCGGGCTCGTTCTTCACCAACCCGGTCCTGACGGACGATCAGTTCGCCGCGTTCAGCGCCAGGTTGGGCGAGCTGCGGGCGCCGAGCTACCCGGCGGGGGAGGGGCGCACCAAGACCTCCGCGGCCTGGCTGATCGACAACGCGGGCTTCCGCAAGGGCCACGGCAGCGGCCCGGCGACGCTCTCCACCAAGCACACCCTGGCCCTGACCAACCGCGGCTCGGCCACCACCGAGGACCTGCTCGCCCTGGCCCGCGAGGTGCGGGACGGGGTGCGCGCGGCGTTCGGGGTCGAGCTGGTGAACGAGCCGGTGATGGTGGGCGTCAGCCTCTGAACCCGCCGGGTGCTCAGCCGCCGTCGCGGGCAGCACGGCGGGCCGTTCGTGGTCGGGGCGGCCCTGGTCGCGGTCGGCGCCCCGCCGGTGGGCGGGCTGCTCGCCGCGGCGAGCAGCGCCCTCACCCGCCGGTCCTAGGAAGCCCGGGCCGGCTCCTCCACCAGCCAGGCGTCGACCTCGCCCAGGAGTTCCTTCACCACGTGCTCGGGGGCCCGGGAGGAGCGGATCGACTGGCGGGCGAGCTCGGCCAGCTCGGCGTCGGTGAAACCGTGCGACTCGCGGGCCAGGGCGTACTGGTCGGCGAGCCGGGAGCCGAACAGCAGCGGGTCGTCGGCGCCGAGGGCGAGCGGGACGCCGGCCTCGAAGAGCGCGCGCAGCGGCACCTGCTCGGGGCTGTCGTAGACGCCGAGGGCGACGTTGGAGGCCGGGCAGACCTCGCAGGTGACCTGCCGGTCGGCGAGCCGCTGCAGCAGCCGCGGGTCCTCCGCGGCGCGCACGCCGTGGCCGATCCGGGTGGCGCCCAGGTCGTCCAGGCAGTCGCGGACGGAGTCGGGCCCGGCGAGCTCGCCGCCGTGCGGGGCGGCGATCAGGCCGCCGCCGCGGGCGATCGCGAAGGCCCGGTCGAAGTCCCGGGCCAGGCCGCGGCGCTCGTCGTTGGAGAGGCCGAAGCCGATCACCCCCTGGTCGGTGTACCGGACGGCGAGCCGGGCCAGCGTCCGGGCGTCCATCGGGGACTTCATCCGGTTCGCGGCGACCAGCACCCGGATGCCGACGCCGGTGGCCTCGGACGCCTCCCGGACGGCGTCCAGCACCAGCTCCAGGGTCGGGGTCAGGCCGCCGAGCAGCGGCGCGTACGAGGTCGGGTCGACCTGGATCTCCAGCCAGCGGGAGCCGTCGGCGCGCTCGTCCTCGGCGGTCTCCCGGACCAGCCGGCGGATGTCGGACTCGTCGCGCAGGCAGGAGCGGGCGGTGTCGTAGAGCCGCTGGAAGCGGAACCAGCCGCGCTCGTCGGTGGCCCGGAGCTTGGGCGGGTGCTCGGAGCTGAGCGCCTCGGGCAGCCGGATCCCGTGCTTGTCGGCGAGTTCGAGCAGCGTCGCGGGGCGCATCGAACCGGTGAAGTGCAGGTGCAGATGGGCCTTCGGCAGGCTCCGGACATCACGCAGGCGATCCATTCACCGATCCTGCCGCAAAACCCCCCGAAACAGGAACCGCCCCCCGTACCTCGCCCGATCGGGTGAGTCGCGGGGGGCGGGGCTGACGGGAGGTCAGTCGCGGGCCTCGCCGAGCAGCTTCTGCATCCGGCTGACGCCCTCGACCAGGTCGGCGTCGCCGAGCGCGTAGGAGAGCCGCAGGTAGCCGGGGGTGCCGAACGCCTCGCCGGGGACGACCGCGACCTCGGCCTCGTCCAGGATCAGCGCGGCCAGCTCGGCGGAGGTCTGCGGGCGCTTGCCGCGGAGCTCCTTGCCCAGCAGGGCCTTGACCGACGGGTACACGTAGAACGCGCCCTCGGGCTCGGGGCAGAGCACGCCCTCGATCTCGTTGAGCATCGCCACGATGGTGCGGCGGCGGCGGTCGAACGCGGTCTTCATCTCGTCCACCGCGGAGAGGTCCCCGGCGACGGCGGCGATCGCCGCGCGCTGGGCCACGTTGGAGACGTTCGAGGTGGCGTGCGACTGCAGGTTGGAGGCGGCGGCCACGACGTCCTTCGGGCCGATCAGCCAGCCCACCCGCCAGCCGGTCATCGCGTAGGTCTTGGCCACGCCGTTGACCACGATGCACTTGTCGGCCAGCTCGGGCAGCAGGGCGGGCAGCGAGGTGAAGGTCGCGTCGCCGTAGACCAGGTGCTCGTAGATCTCGTCGGTGAGCACCCACAGGCCGTGCTCCAGCGCCCAGCGGCCGATCGCCTCGGCCTCGGCCTCGGTGTACACCGCGCCGGTCGGGTTGGACGGCGAGACGAACAGGACGACCTTGGTGCTCGCGGTGCGGGCGGCCTCCAGCTGCTCCACCGAGACCTTGTAACCGGTGGTCTCGTCCGAGACGACCTCGACGGGGGTGCCGCCGGCCAGCTTCACGGCCTCCGGGTAGGTGGTCCAGTACGGGGCCGGGATGATCACCTCGTCGCCCGGGTCGAGGATCGCGGCGAAGGCGTTGTAGATCGCCTGCTTGCCGCCGTTGGTCACCAGCACCTGCGAGGCGTCCACCTGGTAGCCGGAGTCGCGCAGCGTCTTGGCGGCGATCGCGGCCTTCAGCTCCGGCAGGCCGCCGGCCGGGGTGTAGCGGTGGTTCGCCGGGTCCTGGCAGGCGGCGACCGCGGCGTCCACGATGTAGCCGGGGGTCGGGAAGTCGGGCTCGCCGGCGCCGAAGCCGATCACCGGACGCCCGGCGGCCTTGAGGGCCTTGGCCTTGGCGTCGACGGCGAGGGTGGCGGACTCGGCGATGGCGCCGACCCGGGCGGAGACCCGGCGGGCGGCGGGGGAGACGTTCTCGGGGGTGGGTGCGCTCATGCCTTGAATGGTCCCAGACCGAACGGACCGCGGGCATCGCGGTTTCCCCCGGTGGGCACCGGCGTTCCAGCATCCGCGCCGCGGCCCCGGACGATCTCGGGCGGACGGCGATCGGAGCCGGAGGATCTCGGGCGGAGGACGCCGAAAGTCGCCGAATGTGGATCTCGGTGAATGGGGTTCGACCAATCGGCGAAGAACCCGTACACTCACTGCTCGATGGCTCCCGAAGTGCGGATCCTTCGGCCGGGTACACCACACGGTCGGGCGGATGCGGTAGGTTGGGGGCCACGCCGGAGCCGCGAGGCTCCGTAGGGCACTAGCTCAATTGGTAGAGCACCGGTCTCCAAAACCGGCGGTTGGGGGTTCGAGTCCCTCGTGCCCTGCAGCTCGATCCGTGCCAAGCCCGTTCGCTCCGCAGAGCGAGCGGGCTTGATGCGGAGAGGGCCCCACCCAGCACAGCTTTCGCCGGATCGCCCGTGCAACAGGCACGGACCTCCGCAGGACCGGGATTCAGGTGAGGACGAGTGACGGAGACCACGGGCTCCACCGCAACGCCTGAGAGCGGCAACCCCGAGGGGGCCGAGGGCGCCGCGGACGAGACCACCAGCACCGAGGACGGCAAGCTGTCCCGGCGCGAGCGCCGTCGGGCCAACAAGGCCGCCGGCGAGGGTGGCAAGAAGTCCGGGAAGCGCGCCAAGAAGGGCGTCTTCGCCCGGGCCGCGATCTTCTACCGCCAGATCATCGCCGAGCTCCGCAAGGTGGTCTGGCCGACCCGCAGTCAGCTGATCCAGTACACCACCGTCGTGGTCACCTTCGTCATCGTGATGATGCTGGTGGTCGCCGGCCTCGACTGGGTCTTCGGGAAGGGCGCCTTCTGGATCTTCGGCTGACGCCGGATCCGGCCCCACCCCGCAGGGATCCCCCGCAGGTCCCGCACCGAATACTCCACCCCGACCCGGGCCGAATCCTTCGGCCCGGGTCGAGCTGTCGGCGCGAGGGGCCACGGGCGACTACCGTTGAGTCGGTACTGTTGAGGTATCCGTTCCACAACCAGGAAAGAAGCAGCGACCGTGTCTGAGTCCCCCCTGTACGACGCCGACGAGACCGTCCGCGAGGCGGATGTCGCCGCCGAGCTGGACGCGGCCGAGGCTGCCGACGTCGAGGCTGCCGAGGAGATCGTCGACGAGGCGGACGCCGAGGAGGACGAGGTCGAGGCCGCCGACGAGCTGGAGGCGGGCGAGCCCGCCGAGGCCGCCGCCGTGCACGAGGTGGACGGGGCCGAGGCGGAGGAGGAGTCCGCCGAGGACGCCGAGCCCGCTGAGGACGCTGCCGCCGAGGGCGAGGCCGCCGAGGAGGTCGAGAGCGACCCGGTCGCCGAGTTCCGCGAGCAGCTGCGCCGCGCCCCCGGCGAGTGGTACGTCATCCACACCTACGCGGGCTACGAGAACCGGGTGAAGCAGAACCTGGAGCAGCGCTCCGTCTCGCTGAACGTCGAGGACTACATCTTCGAGTCCCAGGTTCCGCAGGAGGAGGTCGTCCAGATCAAGAACGGCGACCGCAAGACCATCCGGCAGAACAAGCTCCCCGGCTACGTGCTGGTCCGGATGGACCTCACCCCGGAGTCCTGGGGCGTCGTGCGCAACACCCCCGGCGTCACCGGCTTCGTCGGCAACGCCTACGACCCGTACCCGCTGACCCTGGACGAGGTCGTCAAGATGCTCGCCCCCGACGTGGAGCGCGCCGCCGCCAAGGAGGCCGGCAAGGCCTCGCCGGTGCGCCCGGTCGAGGTGCAGGTGCTGGACTTCGAGGTCGGCGACTCGGTCACCGTCACCGACGGCCCGTTCGCGACCCTGCAGGCGACCATCAACGAGATCAACCCCGACTCGAAGAAGGTCAAGGGCCTGGTCGAGATCTTCGGCCGGGAGACCCCGGTCGAGCTCTCCTTCGACCAGATCCAGAAGAACTGACCCGAAGGTCCCCGGTGCCGGGGCGGGGCGAGAGCCTCCGCCCCGGCACCGTTTTGGTTCCGCGACGTGTCACCGGTTAGCCTGGTCCGATGTGTGTCCTGGCGGTCGGGTTTCGCCCCGGGGCCGGGCACATCAGCAATCACCTCTCGGAAGGACCCGGAGAGACATGCCTCCCAAGAAGAAGAAGATCACGGGGCTCATCAAGCTCCAGATCAACGCCGGTGCGGCCAACCCGGCTCCGCCGGTCGGCCCCGCGCTCGGCCAGCACGGCGTCAACATCATGGAGTTCTGCAAGGCGTACAACGCGGCCACCGAGTCGCAGCGCGGCATGATCGTGCCGGTGGAGATCACGGTCTACGACGACCGCTCCTTCACCTTCGTCACGAAGACCCCGCCGGCCGCTCGCCTCATCCTGAAGGCCGCGGGCATCGACAAGGGCTCCAAGGAGCCGCACAAGACCAAGGTCGCCAAGCTGACCTCGGCCCAGGTGCGCGAGATCGCCACCACCAAGATGCCCGACCTGAACGCCAACGACCTGGACGCGGCGGAGAAGATCATCGCCGGCACCGCCCGGTCGATGGGCATCACCGTCGAGGGCTGACCAGCCCCCGTACGTCCTTCCCGTGGTAGGGCCAGCGCGGCCCGTTCCCACGAACTCCATTAATCACCAGGAGCAGCAGTGAAGCGCAGCAAGGCCCTCAAGGCCGCGGACGCCCAGGTCGACCGCGCCCGGATCTACGCCCCCCTTGAGGCTGTCCGCCTCGCCAAGGCGACCTCCACCAGCAAGTTCGACGGCACCGTCGAGGTCGCCATGCGTCTGGGCGTCGACCCGCGCAAGGCCGACCAGATGGTCCGCAGCACCGTCATCCTCCCGCACGGCACCGGTAAGACCGCTCGGGTCCTGGTCTTCGCGAACGGTGAGCGTGCCGAGGCCGCGCGTGCCGCGGGCGCCGACATCGTCGGCTCCGACGAGCTGATCGACGAGGTCGCCAAGGGTCGTCTGGACTTCGACGCCGTCGTCGCCACCCCGGACCTGATGGGCAAGGTCGGCCGCCTGGGCCGCGTGCTCGGTCCCCGTGGCCTGATGCCGAACCCGAAGACCGGCACCGTGACCCCGGACGTCGCCAAGGCCGTCAACGAGATCAAGGGCGGCAAGATCGAGTTCCGCGTCGACAAGCACTCGAACCTGCACCTGATCATCGGCAAGACCTCGTTCTCCGACGAGCAGCTGGTCGAGAACTACGCCGCCGCGCTGGACGAGGTCCTCCGGGCCAAGCCGTCCGCCGCCAAGGGCCGCTACCTGAAGAAGGTCGCCTTCTCCACCACCATCGGCCCCGGCATCCAGGTGGACCCGAACCGCACCCGCAACCTCCTCGTCGAGGAGGACCCGGCGTCGGTCTGACCCCGAGTCAGTTCCCCGCGCGGTCAACGCTTCACCGGGCCCGCACCCCTTCCGGGGGTGCGGGCCCGGTGGCGTTCGGAAAGGGTTTGCGCGGCGCTCCGGCCGGTTCGGTAGAGTCCGCCCCGTAGTTGAGATGAGAATCCGATTAGAGGGGGACCTCCCGTGCGCGCACTGCGTACCCTCGCCGTGGCCTGCCTGGCCACCGGCGTCCTGACCGCCTGCAGCAGCTCCGGCTCGGACGGCTCGACCGAGGCCAAGGGCGGTTCCTCCGCCGCGGCCTCCTCCCCGGCGGCCGGTGCGGGCAAGGGCGGGGTGAAGCTCGCGCCCAAGGAGGCCCTGCTCGCCTCCGCCGTGGTGATGGACAAGGCCGGCAGCGCCAAGCTGGCCGTCAAGGGCGCCGGCAACGAGGGCGCCGGCGAGTACGTCTGGAAGGACCCCGCGTCCTTCCTGCTGACCACCACGGAGGAGGGCAAGGAGGTCAAGATCCTCTTCGCCGGCGGCCAGATGTACATCGGCGCCACCCCCGACATGGCCGCCGTGGCCCAGGGCAAGAAGTGGCTGCTGCTCGACTCGTCGGACGGCTCCGGCGAGGACGGCAACGAGGCGGCCTCCATGACCGGGGCGATGCAGGTGATGAACCCGGCGGTCCAGCTGGCCGCCGCCGCGCCCACCGCCACCCTGGTCGGCACCGAGACCGTCGAGGGCCAGAGCGCCTCGCACTACCGCAGCGAGATCAAGGCGGAGGACCTGGTCGCCAAGATGAAGCTGGAGGGGGCCCTCAAGGCCCAGGTGCTGGCCGAGATCAAGAAGCAGAGCGCGACCGTCACCGCCGACCTGTGGGTCAACGACAAGAACGAGCTGGTCCAGCAGACCGTCATCGACCCCTCGGCCGACGCGGGCAGCAAGCCCGAGACGGTCGTCTACAGCGCCCTGGGCACGGTCAAGGCCACCCCGGCCCCGACCGCCGCCGAGGTCTTCAAGCTCTCGGACCTGATGCAGCAGTAACGGTCCGTCGGACCGCGGGTCCCCGGGGTCGGCTCCGGGAACCCGCGGCCCGCATGGCATCGTGAGGGGTCGAGGCGGCGGCGAGGCGGCAGGAGGAGGACGGATGGGGGCACCGGCACGTTGGGCCGCCGGCTTCCTGGCGGCCGCGCTGCTCACCGGGACGGCCACCGGCTGCGGCTCCCCGGGCGGCACCCCCGACGGCGGCGCCTCCTCCACCAGCGCCTCCCCGTCCACCGCCCAGCCCACCCCCACCGACCGCTCCCCGCACGGGGTGATGCTCTCCGCCCAGCTGGTGCTGCACGACGCCCGGCGGGCCGAGTACACGGCGGTGCTGGGCGGCGAGGGCGCCAAGGGCGAGCTGTTCTGGGCGCCCAAGACGGTGCTGAAGTACCAGGGCGAGGCGGACAGCCAGGTGCTGATGGTGCTGGACACCTCCGCCTACCTGGGCGGCGACCCGGAGAGCGCGGCCAGGCTCGGCGGCCCGCACTGGCAGAAGTTCTCCAACGGCCGGATCCCGTACGGCGACCTGATCGACCGGCTCAGCCCGGTGGTCGCGGTCGCCGCCGCGGCGGCCGCCCCGGACCCGCAGCTGGTCGGCGAGGAGAAGCTGCTCGACGGCACCGCCGAGCACTACCGGATCACCATGACCTCCGCCCAGTACGCCGCCGCGCAGAGCCAGCTCGACCCGACCCGGCGGCAGGCGCTGGAGGCCGCGCTGGGCACCGGGGACGTGGTGCTCGACCTCTGGCTCGACGACGGCGACCGGCTGGTCCGGCTGCGCCGGGCCGCCGCCGCGGTCGACACCGTCGACTACACCGAGTTCGGCAGCTCCGCGCTCTCCGTCCAGGCCCCCGCCGAGGCCGACACCGCCCCCGGCACCGAGAGCAGCCCGCCGCCCTTCCCGTAGGGCGATTTGGTCAAACCCGACTTCCCCCGTTAGGCTGGCCGAGCCAAAGACCGCTGGTTGTCGCCGTGCCCCGAGAGGGAGGACGGTGGCCGAAGGGTCCGCACCCGTTGCGGACCGCCCGCGCAGGTTGTGGAGCAGAGTGGAGATCTCCGGGCCGTTCACGGTCCGTCGAGGTCATTGCGAGCCCCGGTGCCTGCGCACCGGGGCTTCTTCGCTTCCTGGGGTCCGAGGCGTTGGATGGTCGACTTCTCGAAGGTCGGCCCGACTTCGACATCACGGAAGGAGGCGTAAGCCTATGGCCAGGCCCGACAAGGCTGCCGACGTCGCCGAGATCACGGACAAGTTCCGTGCCTCCAGCGCCGCCGTTCTGACCGAGTACCGCGGTCTCACGGTGAAGCAGCTGAAGACGCTGCGTCGCTCGCTCGGCGGCAACGCCGATTACGCCGTGGTGAAGAACACGCTGACCAAGATCGCGGCCAACGAGGCCGGGATCTCCGAGCTCGACGACCTGTTCGCCGGTCCGACGGCTGTCGCCTTCGTCACCGGTGACCCGGTGGAGTCGGCGAAGGCTCTGCGTGACTTCGCCAAGGAGAACCCTGCTCTCATCATCAAGGGCGGTGTCCTTGACGGTAAGGCGCTGTCCGCCGATGAGATCAAGAAGCTCGCGGACCTTGAGTCCCGCGAGGTGCTGCTCGCCAAGCTGGCGGGCGCCCTGAAGGCCAAGCCCTCCCAGGCTGCCGCCGTGTTCCAGGCGCTCCCGTCCAAGCTCGTTCGCACCGTCGAGGCGCTGCGCGAGAAGGTCGAGCAGGGCGGTGCCGGTACTCCGGCTCCCGCCGAGGACGCGGAGTAACCACTCCCGTCCCAGCGGGCCCGTAAGCACGCCCGCCAACCCGTACATCCGGCACCTGCCGATTTAGTGGAAGGACGCCAATCATGGCGAAGCTCAGCACCGAGGACCTGCTCGAGCAGTTCGAGGGCATGACCCTGATCGAGCTCTCCGAGTTCGTCAAGGCCTTCGAGGAGAAGTTCGACGTCACCGCCGCCGCCCCGGTCGCCGTTGCCGCTGCCGGCGCCGGCCCGGCCGCCGCCGAGGCCGTCGAGGAGCAGGACGAGTTCGACGTCATCCTCGACGGTGCCGGCGACAAGAAGATCCAGGTCATCAAGGAGGTGCGCGCCCTCACCTCCCTCGGCCTGAAGGAGGCCAAGGACCTCGTCGACACCGCCGGTGCGAAGGTTCTGGAGAAGGTCGCCAAGGACGTCGCCGAGAAGGCGAAGGCCCAGCTTGAGGGCGCCGGCGCCAAGGTCACCGTCAAGTGACTCGTTCCTCTCGCTGAGAGGTTCTCTTCCGGCCGGGCCGGCCACCCTTCGGGGTGGCCGGCCCGGCCTGCTCGCGTTCCGGGCCCCGTGGGCCGTTGCTCCTGATGGCTCAAGCGGGACTCGGCTCCTGTCGGCGCCCGGCGGTAGGGTGATCGCTGTCCGTCGGCCCCCGGGTGCAGGCAGCGTGTAACGCGGGGCGTGGTCCGGACGATGGGCACTACGAGGTCCACACCCTGGTGCGGGCCTTGACGAACAGCACGCGGCGCGCGATTCTCAAGGCGCGTGCCCAAGCGGAACCGCCGCCGATGCATATTCGGGGGTGGCACTGGGAAGGTTCCCGGTGACGCAGAAGTGGGTGCGACGGCCCGGCCGGTGAGGGATCACTGCCCGGGTTGTCGGTTGTACGGGAGGAGCGTCCGATTCGGTCTCCGAATCAGGGCTTGCTAGCAGTGTCGCCTTTGGCTACACTGTCCCTTTGCGCTGCCTGTTAGCTGCTCCGTGACTCGTCGCCCGGAGTGGTCCCTGTCCTGACCTGGGGTTTTCCGCCTCGGCAAGGCCCGGCCGGTATGCGCGTAGTGAGCTCCGAGCCCTCGGAAGGACCCCCCTCTTGGCCGCGCCGCGCAACGCCTCGAACAATTCCGCATCCACCGCCCCGCTCCGCGTCTCGTTCGCGAAGATCAAGGAGCCCCTTGAGGTCCCGAACCTCCTGGCCCTGCAGACCGAGAGCTTTGACTGGCTGCTCGGGAACGCGGCCTGGAAGTCCCGGGTCGAGGCTGCCCTGGAGAGTGGTCAGGACGTCCCCACCAAGTCCGGTCTGGAGGAGATCTTCGAAGAGATCTCCCCGATCGAGGACTTCAGCGGGTCGATGTCCCTGACCTTCCGGGACCACCGTTTCGAGCCGCCGAAGAACTCCATCGACGAGTGCAAGGACCGCGACTTCACCTTCGCGGCCCCGCTCTTCGTCACCGCGGAGTTCACCAACAACGAGACCGGTGAGATCAAGTCCCAGACCGTGTTCATGGGCGACTTCCCGCTCATGACCAACAAGGGCACGTTCATCATCAACGGCACCGAGCGTGTCGTCGTGTCCCAGCTGGTGCGTTCCCCCGGCGTCTACTTCGACTCCACCCTGGACAAGGTGTCCGACAAGGACATCTTCTCCGCCAAGATCATCCCCTCCCGCGGTGCCTGGCTGGAGATGGAGATCGACAAGCGCGACATGGTCGGTGTCCGCATCGACCGCAAGCGCAAGCAGTCGGTCACCGTGCTCCTCAAGGCCCTCGGCTGGACCACCGAGATGATCCTGGAGGAGTTCGGCGAGTACGAGTCGATGCGCGCCACCCTGGAGAAGGACCACACCCAGGGCCAGGACGACGCGCTGCTCGACATCTACCGCAAGCTGCGCCCGGGCGAGCCGCCGACCCGCGAGGCCGCGCAGACGCTGCTGGAGAACCTGTACTTCAACCCGAAGCGCTACGACCTCGCCAAGGTCGGCCGCTACAAGGTGAACCGGAAGCTGGGCAACGCCGAGTCGCTCGACTCCGGCGTGCTCACCGAGCCGGACATCATCAACACCATCAAGTACCTGGTGAAGCTGCACGCCGGCGAGACCGAGTGGCGCGATGACGAGGGCCGCGACATCGTCATCGAGGTCGACGACATCGACCACTTCGGCAACCGCCGCCTGCGCAACGTCGGCGAGCTGATCCAGAACCAGGTCCGCACCGGCCTCGCCCGCATGGAGCGCGTGGTCCGCGAGCGCATGACCACCCAGGACGTCGAGGCGATCACGCCGCAGACCCTGATCAACATCCGGCCGGTCGTCGCCTCCATCAAGGAGTTCTTCGGCACCAGCCAGCTGTCGCAGTTCATGGACCAGACGAACCCGCTGTCGGGCCTGACCCACAAGCGCCGCCTGTCCGCGCTCGGCCCCGGTGGTCTGTCCCGCGAGCGGGCCGGCTTCGAGGTCCGCGACGTGCACCCCTCGCACTACGGCCGCATGTGTCCGATCGAGACCCCCGAAGGCCCGAACATCGGTCTGATCGGCTCGCTGGCCTCGTACGGCCGGGTCAACGCGTTCGGCTTCATCGAGACCCCGTACCGCAAGGTCGTCGACGGCGTCGTCACCGAGGCCGTGGACTACCTGACCGCGGACGAGGAGGACCGGTACGTCATCGCGCAGGCCAACGCCCCGCTCACCGCGGAGCTGACCTTCGCCGAGCCCCGCGTCCTGGTCCGCCGCCGCGGCGGCGAGATCGACTACATCCCCGGCACCGAGATCGACTACATGGACGTCTCGCCGCGCCAGATGGTGTCGGTCGCGACCGCCATGATCCCCTTCCTTGAGCACGACGACGCCAACCGCGCGCTGATGGGCTCGAACATGATGCGCCAGGCCGTCCCGCTGCTGCGCAGCGAGGCGCCGCTGGTCGGCACCGGCATGGAGTACCGCTGCGCCGTCGACGCCGCGGACGTCATCACCGCCGACAAGGCCGGCGTGGTGCAGGAGGTCTCGGCCGACTACGTCACCGTCGCCAACGACGACGGCACGTACAACACCTACCGGGCCGCCAAGTTCACCCGCTCCAACCAGGGCACCGCCTTCAACCAGAAGGTGCTCGTCGACGAGGGCGCCCGGGTCGAGGCCGGCCAGGTGCTGGCCGACGGCCCGTGCACCGACGAGGGCGAGATGGCCCTCGGCAAGAACCTCCTCGTGGCGTTCATGTCGTGGGAGGGCCACAACTACGAGGACGCGATCATCCTGTCGCAGCGCCTCGTCCAGGACGACGTCCTCTCCTCGATCCACATCGAGGAGCACGAGGTCGACGCCCGTGACACCAAGCTGGGCCCCGAGGAGATCACCCGGGACATCCCGAACGTCTCCGAGGAGGTCCTCGCCGACCTCGACGAGCGCGGCATCATCCGGATCGGCGCCGACGTCGTCACCGGCGACATCCTGGTCGGCAAGGTCACCCCGAAGGGCGAGACCGAGCTGACCCCGGAGGAGCGCCTGCTCCGCGCGATCTTCGGCGAGAAGGCCCGCGAGGTCCGCGACACCTCGCTGAAGGTGCCGCACGGCGAGTCCGGCAAGGTCATCGGCGTCCGCGTCTTCGACCGCGAGGAGGGGGACGAGCTCCCCCCCGGCGTGAACCAGCTGGTCCGCGTCTACGTCGCCCAGAAGCGCAAGATCACCAACGGTGACAAGCTGGCCGGCCGCCACGGCAACAAGGGCGTCATCTCCAAGATCCTGCCGGTCGAGGACATGCCGTTCCTGGAGGACGGCACCCCGGTCGACATCATCCTGAACCCGCTGGGCGTCCCGTCCCGAATGAACCCGGGACAGGTCCTGGAGATCCACCTCGGCTGGCTCGCCAAGCAGGGCTGGGACGTCTCCGGCCTCGCCGACGAGTGGGCCAAGCGGCTCCAGGCGATCGGCGCCGACACGGTCGAGGGCGGCACCAACCTCGCTACCCCGGTCTTCGACGGCGCCCGCGAGGACGAGATCACCGGCCTGCTGGACAACACCACCCTCACCCGTGACGGTGAGCGCCTGGTGAACTCCACCGGCAAGGCCCGGCTGTTCGACGGCCGCTCCGGCGAGCCGTTCCCGATGCCGATCTCGGTCGGCTACATGTACATCCTCAAGCTGCACCACCTGGTCGACGACAAGCTGCACGCCCGTTCGACCGGCCCGTACTCGATGATCACCCAGCAGCCGCTCGGTGGTAAGGCGCAGTTCGGTGGTCAGCGCTTCGGTGAGATGGAGGTGTGGGCCCTTGAGGCGTACGGCGCGGCCTACGCGCTGCAGGAGCTGCTCACCATCAAGTCCGACGACGTCCTGGGCCGCGTGAAGGTCTACGAGGCGATCGTCAAGGGCGAGAACATCCCCGAGCCCGGCATTCCCGAGTCCTTCAAGGTCCTCATCAAGGAAATGCAGTCGCTCTGCCTCAACGTGGAGGTGCTGTCCTCGGACGGCCAGTCCATCGAGATGCGCGACAGCGACGAGGACGTGTTCCGCGCCGCCGAGGAGCTCGGCATTGACCTGTCCCGGCGCGAGCCGAGCAGCGTCGAAGAGGTCTGACGGAGGCCGGGCCGGCCTGGTGCAGAACCAGGCCGGCCCGACCCCCAGGCCCCCCTCAGACCAACAGACAGACTCTCGAATCACGAAAGAGGGCTTGACGACCAGTGCTTGACGTCAACTTCTTCGACGAGCTCCGCATCGGACTGGCCACCGCCGACGACATCCGCCAGTGGTCGCACGGCGAGGTGAAGAAGCCGGAGACCATCAACTACCGCACGCTGAAGCCGGAAAAGGACGGCCTCTTCTGCGAGAAGATCTTCGGTCCCACCCGGGACTGGGAGTGCTACTGCGGCAAGTACAAGCGCGTCCGCTTCAAGGGCATCATCTGTGAGCGCTGCGGCGTCGAGGTGACCCGCGCCAAGGTGCGCCGCGAGCGGATGGGCCACATCGAGCTCGCCGCCCCGGTCACCCACATCTGGTACTTCAAGGGCGTCCCGTCCCGCCTGGGCTACCTGCTCGACCTGGCGCCGAAGGACCTCGAAAAGGTCATCTACTTCGCCGCCTACATGATCACCTGGGTGGACGACGAGCGCCGCCAGCGCGACCTCCCGTCCCTGGAGGCGCACGTCTCGGTCGAGCGCCAGCAGATCGAGAACCGGCGCGACGCCGACCTGGAGGCCCGGGCCAAGAAGGCCGAGTCCGACCTGGCCGAGCTGGAGGCCGAGGGCGCCAAGGCCGACGTGCGCCGCAAGGTGCGCGAGGGCGCCGAGCGCGAGATGAAGCAGCTGCGCGACCGCACGCAGCGCGAGATCGACCGCCTCGACGAGGTCTGGACCCGCTTCAAGAACCTCAAGGTCCAGGACCTGGAGGGCGACGAGCTGCTCTACCGCGAGCTGCGCGACCGCTTCGGCACCTACTTCTCCGGCTCGATGGGCGCCGCGGCCCTCAAGGACCGCCTGGAGTCCTTCGACCTGGGCGAGGAGGCCGAGCGCCTCCGCGAGATCATCCGCACCGGCAAGGGCCAGAAGAAGACCCGCGCGCTCAAGCGCCTCAAGGTCGTCTCCGCCTTCCTGCAGACCAGCAACAAGCCCAAGGGCATGGTGCTCGACTGCGTCCCGGTGATCCCGCCGGACCTGCGCCCGATGGTCCAGCTCGACGGTGGCCGCTTCGCCACCTCCGACCTGAACGACCTGTACCGCCGCGTCATCAACCGCAACAACCGCCTGAAGCGGCTTCTCGACCTCGGCGCGCCCGAGATCATCGTGAACAACGAGAAGCGCATGCTCCAGGAGGCGGTCGACGCGCTGTTCGACAACGGCCGTCGCGGCCGTCCGGTCACCGGCCCGGGCAACCGCCCGCTGAAGTCGCTGTCCGACATGCTCAAGGGCAAGCAGGGTCGTTTCCGCCAGAACCTGCTCGGCAAGCGCGTCGACTACTCGGCCCGTTCGGTCATCGTCGTCGGCCCGCAGCTCAAGCTGCACCAGTGCGGCCTGCCCAAGGCCATGGCGCTGGAGCTCTTCAAGCCGTTCGTGATGAAGCGCCTGGTCGACCTGAACCACGCGCAGAACATCAAGTCGGCCAAGCGCATGGTCGAGCGCGCCCGCCCCGTGGTGTGGGACGTCCTCGAAGAGGTCATCGCCGAGCACCCGGTGCTGCTGAACCGCGCGCCCACCCTGCACCGCCTCGGCATCCAGGCCTTCGAGCCGCAGCTGGTCGAGGGCAAGGCCATCCAGATCCACCCGCTCGTCTGCACCGCGTTCAACGCGGACTTCGACGGCGACCAGATGGCCGTGCACCTGCCGCTGTCCGCGGAGGCGCAGGCCGAGGCCCGCATCCTGATGCTGTCCTCGAACAACATCCTGAAGCCGGCCGACGGTCGCCCCGTCACCATGCCGACCCAGGACATGGTGCTGGGCCTGTTCTTCCTCACCTCGGACCGCGAGGAGGTCAAGGGCAAGGGCCGCTCCTTCTCCTCGACCGCCGAGGCGATCATGGCCTTCGACGCCCGCGAGCTGGACGTCCAGGCCCCGATCGACCTGCGGATGGCCGCCGGCACCGTCCCGCCGCGCGGCTGGACCCCGCCGGTGGACGAGGACGGGCAGCCGACCTGGCACGAGGGCGAGCCGTTCCGGATCACCACCACGCTGGGCCGGGCGCTCTTCAACGAGCTGCTCCCCGAGGACTACCCGTTCGTCGACTACGAGATCGGCAAGAAGCAGCTCTCGGCGATCGTCAACGACCTCGCCGAGCGCTACCCGAAGGTCGTCGTCGCTGCGGCGCTCGACAACCTGAAGGCGGCCGGCTTCCACTGGTCGACCCGTTCCGGTGTCACCGTCTCGATCTCGGACGTCATCGTCCCGCCGAGCAAGCCCGCCATCCTGGAGGGCTACGAGGCGCAGGCGGAGAAGGTCCAGCGCCAGTACGAGCGCGGTCTGATCACCGACAACGAGCGCAAGTCCGAGCTCATCGGCATCTGGACCCGCGCGACCAACGAGGTCGCCGACGCGATGGCCGCGAACTTCCCGAAGACGAACCCCATCTTCATGATGGTCGACTCGGGCGCGCGCGGAAACATGATGCAGATGCGTCAGATCGCCGGTATGCGTGGTCTGGTGTCGAACGCGAAGAACGAGACCATCGCGCGTCCCATCAAGGCCTCGTTCCGCGAGGGCCTGTCCGTGCTGGAGTACTTCATCTCCACCCACGGTGCCCGTAAGGGTCTGGCCGACACCGCGCTGCGCACCGCCGACTCGGGTTACCTGACCCGTCGTCTGGTGGACGTCTCGCAGGACGTGATCATCCGCGAGGAGGACTGCGGCACCGAGCGCGGCCTCAAGCTGTCGATCGGCTCGGTCGGCGCGGACGGCGTGCTGCGCAAGGCCGACGACGTCGAGACCAGCGTCTACGCCCGCATGCTCGCCGAGGACATCACCGTCGACGGCAAGCTGATCGCCACCGCCAACACCGACCTCGGCGACGTCCTGATGGACGAGCTGATCCGGCACGGCGTGAGCGAGGTCAAGGTCCGCTCGATCCTGACCTGCGAGTCCGCGGTCGGCACCTGTGCCTTCTGCTACGGCCGCTCGCTGGCCACCGGCAAGCTGGTCGACATCGGTGAGGCGGTCGGCATCATCGCCGCCCAGTCCATCGGTGAGCCCGGCACCCAGCTGACCATGCGCACCTTCCACACCGGTGGTGTGGCCGGTGACGACATCACCCAGGGTCTGCCCCGTGTCGTCGAGCTCTTCGAGGCCCGCACCCCCAAGGGTGTCGCCCCGATCTCGGAGGCCCAGGGCCGGGTCCGCATCGAGGACACCGAGAAGACCCGCAAGGTCGTCGTCACCCCCGACGACGGCAGCGACGAGATCGCCTACCCGGTCTCCAAGCGCGTCAAGCTGCTGGTCAGCGAGGGCGAGGCGGTCGAGGTCGGCCAGAAGCTGACCGTCGGCGCGACCAACCCGCACGACGTGCTGCGCATCATGGGCCAGCGTGCCGTCCAGATCCACCTGGTGGCCGAGGTCCAGAAGGTCTACAACTCGCAGGGCGTGTCGATCCACGACAAGCACATCGAGATCATCATCCGGCAGATGCTCCGCCGCGTGACGATCATCGAGTCGGGCGACGCCGAGCTGCTCCCGGGCGAGCTCGTCGAGCGCGGCCGCTTCGAGCAGGAGAACCGTCGCGTGGTCTCCGAGGGCGGCCACCCCGCCTCCGGTCGTCCGCAGCTGATGGGCATCACCAAGGCCTCGCTGGCCACCGAGTCCTGGCTGTCGGCCGCCTCCTTCCAGGAGACGACCCGGGTGCTCACCGACGCGGCGATCCACGCCAAGTCGGACCCGCTGCTGGGCCTCAAGGAGAACGTCATCCTCGGCAAGCTCATCCCGGCCGGTACGGGTCTGCCCCGCTACCGCAACATCCGGGTCGAGCCGACCGAGGAGGCCAAGGCCGCGATGTACTCGGCCGTCGGCTACGACGACTACGACCTGTCGCCGTTCGGCGCGGGCTCCGGCCAGGCCGTCCCGCTGGACGACTACGACTACGGCCCGTACACCGGCTGATCCTTCTGCCGGCTGCACCGCAGGGCGGTCACCCCACTCGGGGTGGCCGCCCTGCGGCGTTCCCGGGCCCCTGGGGGATCCCTCCCGGGACGGAGGGCGGGGAACCGCTCGCGGGAGGGAGGCGGGCGGGGGAGGGGCGCCGGGAGACTGGTGGGCGTCGAGAGGAGGCCGCGGTGCAGCGGTTGGTGGGGGCGGCGGCCGTCGTGGGGCTGCTGGCGGTCGGGGCGGTCGGCTGCGGGCCGTGGGACGAGCAGCGCAAGACCGTGTCGTACGAGGTGCCCGGGCGGGTCACCGAGCTGCGGGTGGACGGGGAGGTCGGCGGGATCGAGGTGACGGCCGGGGACGGGCCGGTGCGGGTGCTGGAGAGGCGCAACTGGCGGGACCGGGAGCCGCAGGCCACCCACGTGCTCGCCGACGGGGTGCTGGAGCTGACGTACTCCTGCTCGCGGTGCGGGATCGGGTACGAGGTGCGGGTGCCCGCCGGGACGGTGCTGCGGCTGAAGGAGACCACCGGGGGCATCCGGGTGCACGGCCTGAGCGGGGACGTCACCGCGGAGGCGGTCACCGGGGGCGTGGAAGCGACCGGGCTGCGCAGCGCCGACGTCACGCTGAAGTCCGGGACCGGGGGCGTGTCGGCCCGGTTCGCGGCGGCGCCGACCCGGGCCGAACTGCGCACCGGGACCGGCGGGGTGCAGCTGACCGTGCCCGCCGGCGAGGCGTACGAGGTGGACGCGCACGCCTCGACGGGCGGCACCGAGGTGAGCGTGCCCTCGCAGGCCGGGGCCGCGCACGCGCTGGTCGCCCGGGCGGACACCGGCGGCGTGCAGGTCCGCACCGGCTGATCGCCAACTGTCGGTGCCGGGCCGTAGGTTGGGCGGTGTCGGCAGGTGGCGAGGGCCCCGCCGGCACCCCTCCGAACTCTGTGCCCGAAAGGGGCGTCGGCCATGTCCGCCACCGTTTCCGCGGAACCGCAGGTGACCTACCTGGAACTCTCCGAGGACGAGGGGAGCGCCCACAAGTTCTACGAAGTCACGGTCAAGGAAGCCGAGTTGACGATCCGCTACGGCCGGATCGGCGAACCGGGCACCACCAAGTCCACGGTCTGCGCGAGCGCCGAGAAGGCCGCCGCGCAGGCCGCCAGGAAGATCGGCGAGAAGGTCCGCAAGGGCTACGCCCCGGCCGTCCCGGGCGTGCGCCAGCGCCGCTCGGTGACCCGCCGACAGATCACCTCGACCCGCTCCACCGCCCGCCAGGCGCCGCTGCTGTGGCGCTTCCGCTCCGGCTCGCCCGCGTTCGGGGTGTACGTCGGGGAGGAGCACGCCTGGGTCGGCAACGAGCAGGGCGACGTCTACACGCTGACCACCGACGGGCAGGTCACCGGCCGGTTCGGGCTGCCCGACGGCGTCAAGTGCATCGTCGCCGACGACTGGTGGATCTACGCGGGCTGCGACGACGGCAAGGTGTACGACCTCGGCGGGAAGGTGCCGCGGGTGGCGTACGAGATCGCCCAGGACGTGGACATCTACTGGCTGGACATCCACGACGGGGTGCTCGGCGTCGCCGACGAGCGCGGCGGCCTGACCACCGTCGACCACGAGGACGAGTTCCAGTGGCGCCGCAACGCCCAGGGCTCGTCCGGCTGGATGGTGCGCTGCGACGCCGAGTCGGTCTACCACGGCTGGTCGGCGGGCGTCGCCCGGTACGCCAAGCGCGGCGGCGACCAGCTCTGGCACACCCGGACCAAGGGCGCGGTGCTGTTCGGCTGGCAGGAGCGGGACGAGGTGTTCGCGGGCACCTCGCAGGGCTGGGTGCACCGGCTGCGCAAGGCCGACGGCTCGGAGGCCGCCGCGTACAAGTGCGACGCCGCGGTGTTCTCCTGCGCGGCCTCCCCCGACGGGGAGTTCGTGTTCGCGGGCGACAACCACTCGTCCGTCTACTGCTTCGCCGCCGACGGCACCCGGCTGTGGAAGCTGGGCACCGGCTGCGGCTCGGCGTACAGCATGCAGTACCGGGACGGGCGGCTGTACCTGGTCACCACCGACGGCTCGCTGGCCTGCCTGGACGCCTCGCAGGGCGCCGTGCTGGCCGCCGAGCAGGGCACCCTGCCGGTCACCGCCGAGGTGAGCGGCAGCGGCGTCGAGCGGGTGGCGGCGGGCGCCGAGCTGGAGACGGTCAGCGTCGCCGCGGCGGCCTCCGGCTCCGGCGTCGAGGTGGAGTGCGTGGCTGAGGGCGGCCGGCTGCGGGTGCGGGTGGTGACGCCCGGGTACGACGCCGCGCTGCGGGTGCAGTTCCCGAAGGACGTCCGGATCGCCGGGGCCAGGTACCTGGTCGCCGAGGTGCGCCGGTCCGAGTCCGGCGGGTTCTACCGGGCGCGCGGAGAGATCAAGCGGCTGCTGTGAGGCCCTGAGCCCGCGCAGGGGACGCTCCCGGCCGGGGGCGCCCCCTCGTGCGTGCGGGAGGGCGGTGCGGCGGCCGTCCGACGGTGCGAGAGGATGCGCGGCATGGGGACGTGGGGCACGTGGACGGACGGGCTGCTGGCCCGGGGGCGGGCCCGGCCCCGGCTGGTGAACGGGGTGCTGGTGGCGCTGGCCGTCGGCGTCTCGCTGTGGGGGGTGTACACCGACCGGATCCCCTCCGAACGGCAGTGGTGGGCCTACGCGTTGGCGCTGGCCGGCTCGCTGCCGCTGTGGTGGCGGCAGCGGGCGCCGTGGGTGGTGCTGCTGGCCTGCACGGTGCCCACCGCGCTGCTGTCGGCGTTCGCGCACTTCGCGATGCCGCAGATCCAGCTCGCCATGGCGATCGCCGTCTACACCGTCGCCGACCGCGGCCGGGACTGGCAGCGCGCCGTGCTGCTGGCCTGCGCGGTGCTCGGCAACGTGTACGGCACCCGGTCGTTCGACGGCATGCTGTTCAGCCTGGTGGTGTCGGTCGGCAGCTTCGTGCTCGGCTCGCTGGTGCGGGAGCTGCGCCGGCTGGCGGGCGTCGAGGCCGAACGGGCCCGGCAGGCCGGGCTGCGGGCGGCCAGCGACGCCGCCCGGGCGGTCGCCGAGGAGCGGGCCAGGATCGCCCGCGAGATGCACGACATCCTCGCCCACGCGGTCTCCCTGATGGTGATCCAGGCCGAGGCCGGGCCGCTGGTGGTGCACGGCGAGCCCGAACGGGCGATCCGCGCCTTCGACGCCATCGCCGACTCCGGGCGCGACGCGATGGTCCAACTGCGGCGGGTGCTCGGCGTGCTGAAGGAGGACGGCGCGGCGCCCGCGCTCGCCCCGCAGCCCCGGCTGGCGGAGCTCGCCGGCGTCCTGCAGCGGGTCCGCGACTCCGGGGTGGCGGTGGACGCCGAGATCGAGGAGGCCGGGCCCGCCGAGGTGCAGGCCGCGGCCTTCCGGATCGTCCAGGAGGCGCTCACCAACGTGGTCAAGCACGCCGGGGCCCGGCACGTCACCGTCCGGGTCGCCGTCCGCGCAGGCGCCCGGCTGGCCGTCGAGGTCGCCGACGACGGCACCGGCCCGGCCCCCGTGCCGGTCGGCGCGGGCGTCGACGGGCGCTCCGGCGGGCGCGGCCTGCTCTCCATCCGGGAACGCGCCGCGGCCTGCGGCGGCAGCGCGGAGACCGGGCCGCGCGCCGACGGGACCGGCTACCGGGTGGCGGCCGTACTGCCGCTCGGCGGCTGAGCAGTTCGAGGCAATTCATTGGAGGGGAACGAGAGTTGACCATACGAGTGGTGATCGCCGACGACCAGGAGCTGGTCCGGGCCGGGTTCGGCATGATCCTCGACGCGCAGCCCGACATCGAGGTGGTCGCCGAGGCCGGGGACGGGCAGCAGGCCGTCGACGCCGTCCGCGAACACGCCCCCGACGTCCTGCTGCTGGACGTCCGGATGCCCGTGATGGACGGCCTGGAGGCGGCCCGCCGGGTCTGCGCCGGGCACCCTGCGTGCAAGGTGATCATGCTGACCACCTTCGACGTCGACGACTACGTCTTCGACGCGCTGTACGCCGGGGCCAGCGGCTTCCTGCTCAAGGACGTCCGCCGCGACGACCTCGCCCACGCCGTCCGGGTCGTCCACTCCGGCGAGGCGCTGCTCGCCCCGTCCGTCACCCGCCGGGTCATCGGCGAGGTCACCGCCCGCAAGGCGGCCGGCCCGCTGACCGTCTCCCGGCCGCTCGGCCGGCTGCTGGACTCGCTCACCGCCCGGGAGGTGGAGACCCTGCGGCTGGTCGCCCGGGGCATGTCCAACGCCGAGATCGCCGCCGAACTGGTGGTCAGCGAGCACACCGTGAAGACGCACGTCAGCAACCTGCTGCAGAAGCTCGGCCTGCGCGACCGCGTCCACGCCGTGGTGTTCGCCTACGAGGCGGGGGCCGTCACGGCGGGGGAGTAGCCGCTCCTCCGCACGGGGGACACCCGGATCTCACCGGCGCGGGGGAGGCGCCCGGCGGCCCGCGGCGGCAGAGTCGTGGGTGCCGGGAAGGGCACTCTCACAAGGGGGTTGGGACAGATGGTGACAGGGCGTCGGGCACTGGGATGGTCGGCCGGACTGATGGCGGTCTACGGAGCGGTGCGGCTGCTGCCGGGCTCCCGCGACGTGGGCCCCGGCTGGACGGCGGGGCACCTGGCGCTGTTCGCCGCGCTGGCCCTGCTGGGCATCGGCCTGGTCGAACTGTGGCGGCTGGGCGGCCGGGCCTCGCGGTGGGGCCGGGGCTGGCTGGCGGTGGGCTGGGCGGGCGTCGCCGCCGGACTGGCCCAGGCCGGCATCGACCTGTACGCGAACGCGGTCTCCGCCGACCGGGCCGCCCGCTCGGCGGTGTTCGACCGGGTCCAGTCCGTCCCCGGGGTGCGGCCGGTGGTGTACGACGTGGTGCCGATGCTGCTGTACGTCGGCCTGATCGCGCTGCTGGTCCGGCTGGCCCTGCGCCGCGCCGCGCCCTGGTGGAGCCCCGCCCTGGTGCTGCTGGGCACCCTGGCGATGGGCGCCTCGCTGGACTACCTGGCGGTCGGCGCGGTGCTGTACCTGGTCGCGTTCCTGCCGGTGCTGACCGGCGGCCGCGGGCGGCCGCGGGCCGCGTCCGCCGGGGCGTGAGGGGTTAACCGGTGGCCGGGCGCCGAACGCGGCCCGTACGCTCCGGGGCATGACTGGGAGCACGGCCGGGAAGCGGCCGCTGGTGGCGGTGTTGACGGGGGCGGGCATCTCCACGGACTCGGGGATCCCCGACTACCGCGGCCCGCAGGGGCTCTGGCAGCGCGACCCGAGCGCGCAGGAACTGGTGACGATCGGCCCCTACCTGGCCGACCCCGAGGTGCGCCGCCGGGCCTGGCTGATGCGCCGGGACGCCGGGGCGATCGGCGCCGAACCCAACGCCGGCCACCGGGCGCTGGTCGAACTGGAACGGGCCGGCGTCCCCGTGCGGGTGCTCACCCAGAACGTCGACGGCCTGCACCAGGCCGCCGGCCTCCCGGCCCGCAAGGTGATCGAACTGCACGGCAGCGCCACCGAGGTGCAGTGCACGGACTGCCGGGCGCCCGGCCCGATGGCGGCCGCCCTGGCCCGGCTCGCCGCGGGCGAGGACGACCCGGACTGCGAGCAGTGCGGCGGCGTGCTGCGGCCGCGCACCGTGATGTTCGGCGAGGCGCTGGACGAACGGGTGCTGGCCCAGGCGGACGCCGTCGCCAAGAACTGCCAGGTGTTCCTGGCGGTCGGCAGCTCGCTCCAGGTGCACCCGGCGGCGCTGCTGCCGCGGATCGCGCTGGAGCACGACGCGCGGCTGATCGTGGTCAACGGCGAGCCCACGCCCTGGGACTGGGCCGCGCACGAGGTGATCCGGACGCCCATCTCGCAGGCGCTCCCGGAACTGGTGGCCCGGCTGGTGGACGGCGACCTGTCCCGGGTCTGACCGGCGCCGAGCACCGGCGCTACCCGGCTCGGCGGCGCTGCCCGGCGCTCCCCGGCCCGGCGGGCCGACGTAGCATGGCGGCCCGACGAGCAGGCGAGCAGGGGAGCAGCCCAGTGACGACCGACGCCTTCGACCCCTGGTCGCCCGCCTTCGTGGCCCACCCCTACCCGGCCTACGCCGGGCTGCGCGAGCGGGCGCCCGTCCACTACCACCCGCCCACCGGCCAGTGGCTGGTCTCCCGGTACGCCGACGTCAACGCGCTGCTGCGGGACCGCCGGCTCGGCCGCACCTACACCCACCGCTTCACCCACCAGGAGTTCGGCCGCCCCGCGCCCGACCCGGCGCACGAACCGTTCCACACCCTCAACGACCACGGCCTGCTCGACCTGGAGGGCCCCGACCACACCCGGATCCGCCGCCTGGTCTCCAAGGCGTTCACCCCGCGGATGGTCGAGTCGCTGCGCCCCACCGTCCGGCGGCTGGCCGGCGAACTCGTCGACGGCCTGCTCGCCGACGGCGGCGGCGACCTGATCGCCCGGGTCGCCGAACCGCTGCCGGTCGCCGTGATCGCCGAGATGCTGGGCGTCCCCGAGTCCGACCGGCACCTGCTGCGCCCATGGTCCGCCGACATCACCGGCATGTTCGAACTCCACCCCGGCCCGGAGACCGCCCGCCGCGCCGTCACCGCCAGCCTCGAATTCTCCGCCTACCTGCGGGAACTGATCCGCCGCCGCCGGGCCGAACCCGGCCCCGACCTGATCAGCGCCCTCGCCCGGGCCGCCGAGGACGGGCAGGTGCTCAGCGAACAGGAGATGGTCTCCACCTGCGTCCTGCTGCTCAACGCCGGACACGAGGCCACCGTCAACACCACCGGCAACGGCTGGCTCGCCCTGTTCCGCAACCCCGGCGAACTCGCCCGCCTGCGCGGCGCGGTGGACGAACTGCTGCCCACCGCCGTCGAGGAACTCATGCGCTACGACACCCCGCTGCAGATGTTCGAACGCTGGGTGCTGGACGACGTCGAGGTGGCCGGCACGCACGTCCCGCGCGGCGCCGAGGTCGCCCTGCTGTTCGGCTCCGCCAACCGCGACCCCGACCGCTTCGCCGACCCCGACCGGCTCGACCTCGGCCGCACCGACAACCCGCACCTCAGCTTCGGCGCCGGAATCCACTTCTGCCTCGGCGCCCCGCTCGCCAGAATGGAACTCACCGAGTCCTACGGCGCACTGCTCCGCCGGGCCCCCGGGCTGACGCTGCTGCGCGAACCCGAGTGGCGCCCCGGCTACGTGATCCGCGGACTCGAACAGCTACTGGTCGAGGTCTGAGAAGGGAGCGCGCGATGCGACGGGCGACGGGAGCGATGCTGGGACTGGCGATCGGCGACGCCCTGGGCAAGCGCACCGAGTTCCTGAACCTCGACGAGATCCGGCTGCTCAGCCCCGACTGGCGGCAGCTCCCGCTCCCGAAGCAGGCCCAGGTCACCGACGACACCCAGATGACCCTGGCCCTCGCCCGCGCCCTGCGCGACGCCCTCGCCGAGGGCCCGCTCGTCCCGCCGCGCCTCGAACTCCCGCTGCGCGAGGAGTTCGTGGACTGGTGGCGCTCCCCGGACAACAACCGCGCCCCCGGCATGACCTGCCTGCGCTCCTGCTCCCGGCTCTCCACCGGCCGGCCCTGGCAGGACGCCAGCGACCTCGGCTCCAAGGGCTGCGGCGCGAACATGCGGGTCGCCCCGCTCGGTCTGGTCCGCGAGCTGACCGACCGCCAGGTGGCCGGCGCCGCCCAGCTGCAGTCCGGCCTCACCCACGGCCACCCCACCGCGCTCGCCGCCAGCGAACTCACCGCCTTCACCGTCCGCTGGCTCGCCCAGGGCGCCGACCCCGCCGAACTCCCCGCCCGGCTGCGCGCCCACGCCCGCGAACAGCGCACCCGCTACGACGAGTTCTGGCTCGGCGACCTCGCCTCCCGGGACCACTTCGGCTCCCCGGAGGAGTTCATCGCCCGCGGCTGGGACGAGAGCCTGCACGCCCTCGACCGGCTCGACGCGGCGCTCGCGGCGGGGGACGGCGACGCCGACCCGTGCGAGCGCACCGGCGCCGGCTGGGTCGCCGAAGAAGCCTTCGCCGGCGCGCTGCTCTGCTTCCTGCTGTTCCCCGACGACCCGGTCGCCGCGGTCCGCCGCGCGGCGGTCTCCTCCGGCGACTCCGACTCCCTCGCCTGCCTGGCCGGAGCCTTCGCCGGCGCCCACCGCGGCGCGGACGCCTGGCCGCGGGACTGGGCCGACCGGATCGAGTACCGCGAGGAACTGCTCGCCTTCGGCGCGCTCTGGGACTGACAGGAGCACCGCCAGGGGCTCGGGGAACGGCGAGGCCGTGACTGCTGGCGGTTCACTGGCGTTGCGTGCCATCGGCTTCTGGTTCCTGTTACGGCACGCAGCAGCCCGGACCTTCGATGGGCTCCGGCCACCAGCAACACGGACCCGCCGTTCCCCGGGCCCCTGAATGCGCGCACTCTGTCGGGCCCCCGGCGGGGCTCAGCGCGGGTAGCGGGCGTCCAGGGTGGTGCGGTCGCCGCCGGCGAACGCGGTGACCAGGTCGTCGGCGACCTGGAGGATCACCTCGCGGCCCTCCACCAGCGCGCACCAGTCGGCGGGAAGGCCGTCGAGGCCGTACAGCGCGCCCACCAGGTTGCCGCACACCGCGCCGGTGGAGTCGCTGTCGCCCGAGTGGTTCACCGACAGCACCAGCGCCTCCCGGGCGTCCGCGCCGGCCAGGGCCGCGTACACGGCGACGGCCAGGCACTCCTCGGCGACCCAGCCGAGGCCGACCCGCTCCACCGCCTCCGCGCTGCCCGGGCCCTCCGCGGCGATCCGCAGCGCCCGGCGCAGGGCGTCGCCGGTCTCCCGGCCGCGGGGCTGCGCGTCGACCTGGGCGAGCACCGCGTCGAGCGCCGGGCGCAGCGGCGTCCCGGCCGCGACCCGGGCGATCAGGGCCGCGAAGGCGCCGGCCGCGAGGTAGCCGGTGGGATGGCCGTGAGTCAGCTGCGCGGCCACGGCGGCCTGCTGGAACGCCTGCTGCGGGTCCAGCCCGACCAGGCCGAACGGCGCCGAGCGCATCACCGTGCCGCAGCCCTTGGAGTTCGGGTTCACCGGGCCGTCCTGGCCGAACGGGGCGGCGGGCCGGTAGTCGGTGGCCACGCCGGTGGTGCAGGCGTTGCCGGGGGCCCGCGAGGCGTACAGGAAGTCCTGGGCGGCCAGCCAGCCGTCCGGGTCGCGCAGCGGCTCCGGCAGCCGCTGGGTGAGGAACCAGCGCCGGTAGGCGGCGTGCAGGTCCTCCGGGCGGCCGCCGCGCAGCAGGCCCTCCGCGGTGAACAGGGTCATCTGGGTGTCGTCGGTGACCTGGCCGCCGCGGTCGGCGGCGGCCAGGTCGGTCAGCCCGGCCGGACCGTACTCGGCCCGGATCAGCTCCAGCCGCCGGAACTCGACCGGCCAGCCCAGGGCGTCGCCCACCGCGCCGCCGAGCAGCGAACCCCGTACCCGTGCCGTGAAGTCCATCGGTGTCCCCCCGTGCGGAGCTGACGCGCAGTCAGCGTTCGATGCGTCCCGAGCCGCGGTGCAGGGAGGCCCGGTCGGCGGCGGCCCGGCCCTCGGCCCAGCCCTCGCCGTCGCTCACCCGCACCCGCTGCGACACGAGCTTGGGGAACATTCTTCCCACAGCGTCGTCGACGGCCTCCGCCCGGGCCGCCAGTACGGGCAGCAGGCCGCCCGCCGGAACGGCCGGCAGCGCGCCGCCGTCATCGTCCGCCCCGACCCCGGCGCCGTCGGTGCGCCCCGCAGCGGCGTCCTCGGCGGCCCGCTCGGTGGCCCGCTCGGTGGCGTCCGCCAGCCGCTCCCGGATCCGCGCCGCGTACGCGACCAGGAAGGACTGCCGGAACGCCTTGGTGCGGGCCGCGCCGTCCTTGTGCTTGCGGCTGCCCGCCCGGTGCATCGCCGAGGTCGCCTGCACCAGCAGCGAGGTGTAGAGCAGTTCGACCGCGTCCAGGTCGGCGTCGAAGCCGATCACCGTGCAGAACCCGAACTCCTTCGCCCACACCACCCGGCACCGGTTCGCCGCCGCCACCGCGTCCAGCAGCATCGTCTTCGGGCCCTCGTACGGGTTGTCCACGCCGATCCGGACCGCCGCCGGGTCGTCCGCGGCCCGGCCGCCGCCCGCCGCCAGCAGCGCCTCGTCGATCGAGTGCCGGGCCATCAGCTCCTGGGCCTTCGCGGTCAGCGCCTCCGCCTCGTCCGGGAACCCGGTGGACTCGGCCTTCGCCAGCAGCGCCCGGATCCGGCCCAGCATCCGCGGCTCGTCCGCGCGCGGCGCCCCCGTCCCCGCCCGGGGCGCGGTCCGGCCGGGCGCCGGGCCCACCGGCTGGACGGGCGGCAGCAGCGCCCAGGCCCGCAGCAGCTCCAGCGCCGCCGTGGCCAGCGCGAACCGGTCCAGTCGGTGCCGGGCCGCGAACTCCGGCAGGTACGCCTCGTCGGACGGCCACCACGGGTGCGCGTCCAACTCCCGCAACTGCTCCCGCCAGCGCCGGTCCAGCGCCGCCGCGGGGTACTGCCGGGCCTCCGCCGCGATCAGGTCGGCCGCCAGCGCGACCTGCACCGGGCCCAGCTCCCGCCGGGCCACCCGCACCAGGTCGGCGGGCTGCCACCCGGCCGCCCAGCAGCGCGCCACCGAACGCTCCGCCGCCCCGAGCAGCGCCCGGCTCACCGCGGGCCACCGCTCCGCCGAGGCCGCCAGCAGCGAGGCGGCCCCGTCCACCACGTACTCCAGCCCCCCGGCCGGCGCGCCCGCCACCCGGGCCACCGCCTCCGCCACCAGCTCGTCCACGGGCTGATCGGTGCTGGTCACGGCGGTTCCTGCTTCCTGCGGGGGAGGGGAGGGGACGCCCTCCATGATGCCGGAGCGCGAACGCGAAGCCAGGAGCTCGGCAGAGCGCGCATTCAGGGGCCCGGGGAACGGCGGCTCGATGCTGCTGACGGCCGGAGCCCATCGATGTGTCCGTGCTGCTGCCTGCCTGAAACAGAACCCGAAGCGGCGGCGCCCAACGGCAGTGCACCGCCAGCAGCCACGGCCTCGCCGTTCCCCGAGCCCCTGATGGTGCTCTCCCGAGCCCTGGCGGTGCTCTCCCTTCAGCGTTCGATCACCTTGGCGAGGATCTCCGGCGCCCGCTCGACCAGCCGTCCCGAGGCCAGCCGGATCCCCAGCAGCGCCAGGCCCGCCCCGTACAGCACGCCGACCGGCAGCACCGGCCAGGCCGGGTGGTGGCCCGGCAGGAGGAAGCCGAGCAGCGCGCCGAGCGGCAGGCAGAGCAGCGCCACGCCGATCATCGAGCCGAAGGCGCTCAGCATCACCGCGCCGTTCTGCCCGGGCGCCGCGTTGCGCATCGGGTTGCCGTCGGCGGGCAGCGCGTACGGCGCGTGCACGCTGATCACGCAGCCCAGGCCGACCGAGGTGCCGAGCACGGCCAGCGCCAGTCCGAGGGCCGGGGCCAGTCCGGTCCAGTCGCCGGTGAGGGCGGCCACCGGCGGGCCGAAGAGCAGCAGCACCGGGACCGCGTAGGCCAGGACCGCCAGCACCCGGCCGCGCAGTTCGTCCCGGGCGTCCCGGCGGGTGCCCAGGGTGGCGGCGATCATCCAGAAGCCGGAGCCGTCCATCCCGAACAGGTTGACCGACTGCAGGCCGAGCATCAGCCCGCCGATCGCGATCACGTACACGCTGCCCCAGCCCTGCACCACCGACAGCACCGAGAACACCGCCGTCATGCCGATGCCGGTGAACACCGCGGCCTTCGCCCGCGGCTCCCGCCAGGCGTAGCGCAGCTGCCGCTGGGCGACGGCGCCGACCCGGCCGGCCGGCAGCAGCCGCCACAGGCCCTCGGCCCGGGCCGAGGCGGCGGGCGAACGCTCCAGCAGGGTCGAGGAGTCGCCGCTCACCATCAGCTCCCGCAGGCTGCGCAGCCACCAGCGCAGCAGCCCCGCCAGCAGGCCGCCGGTCAGCAGCAGCTGTCCGGCCGCGAGCAGGTAGGCGCCCTCCCCGGCCGAGCGCACCGCGTCGATCGCCGCCACCGGCGGGACCCACCGCACCACCGAGGCGTACGGGTGCAGCACCGACAGGTCGACGCCCCGGCCCGAGCCGTTCAGCGAGCTCTGCAGGCCGAGGTTCCCGGCCTGCGCCAGCACCGCGAACAGCAGGCCGCCGAAGATCGCGAAGTCCTTGCCGCGCCGGCTGGACAGCATCCGGGCGTTGCCCGCGCCGATCGCCCGGATCAGCGCCACCAGGGTGAGCAGGGTCAGCGGCACCGCGAGCACCGCCACCGCCGCGGCGGCCGCGCCGCGTCCGGCCGCCACCGCCGCGCCGGTCAGCAGCAGCAGGCTGATCAGCGGCCCGGGCCCGATCAGCCCGCCCAGCAGGGTGCCGCGCAGCAGGGCGGAGGGCCGCAGCGGCAGCATGGTCAGCCGGGTCGGGTCGGCGCTCTCGTCGCTGGAGAAGAAGAACAGCGGCATCGCCGCCCAGGCCACGGCCAGCCCGGCGACCAGCACCGCGGCGGCGTCGGCCGCCCCCTCCCGGCCGTGCAGCGCGACCATCCCGGCGGCCCCGCCCAGCCCGAACAGCAGCCCGACGAGCAGGCCGAGGACGTACCCCGCGGCCAGCCCGCGGCTGCGCCGCAGCCCGTTCCGCAGCAGCCGGACCTTGAGCGCGACGAGGGTCCGGACGACCGCCCGGTCCTCGGCGACGGCGGGAGCGCTCACCGGTTGCCCCCGCCCAGCCAGTCGAGCGCCGGCCCGTCGTCCGCGCGGACGCCGACCAGCCCGAGGAACGCCTGGTGCAGCGAGGTCCCGCCGCGCACCTGCTCGATCGGACCGGCGGCGACCACCCGACCCGCGCTCACCACGGCGACCCAGTCGCACAGCGACTCCACCAGCTCCATCACGTGGCTGGAGAACACCACGGTCGAGCCGGAGCCGGCGTACCGGGTCAGCACCCCGCGGATGGTCTGCGCGGAGACCGGGTCGACGCCCTCGAACGGCTCGTCCAGGAACAGCACGTCCGGGTTGTGCAGCAGCGCGGCGGCCAGGCCGATCTTTTTGCGCATGCCGGTGGAGTAGTCGGCGACCAGCTTGTCCGCGGCGCCGCCCAGGTCGAGCACGGCCAGCAGCTCCTCGGCCCGCCGGTCGGTCTCCGGGCCGGCCAGGCCGCGCAGGCGCCCGTTGAAGCGCAGCAGTTCGCGCCCGCTGAGCCGTTCGAACATCCGCAGGCCCTCGGGCAGGATGCCGATCCGGGCCTTCACCGCGACCGGGTCCCGCCAGACGTCCGCGCCGTGCACCAGGACGGTCCCCCGGTCGGGTCGCAGCAGGCCGGTGGCCATCGACAGGGTGGTGGTCTTGCCGGCCCCGTTCGGGCCGACCAGCCCGATGAACGAACCGGCGGGCAGGTCCAGGCTCAGCCCGGCGACGGCGGTCTGCTCGCCGAAGCGCTTCCACAGGTCGCGGATCGAGACGGCGGGCGGCGGGGTGGTCGCCTCCATGGCGGGTGCTCTCCTTGTCGGGCGGCCCGGGCGGCCCGGGCGGCCCGGGCGGGCCCGGGCGGGTCCGGCGGTCCGGGCGGGCCCGGTGGTCCGGACGGCCCCGGCGGCCCGGGCGGGTCCGGCCGGCGCGTTCCTATGATCGTTCCTTCACCCGGGCATCCCCCGTCCGGCGGCGCGCAACCCCTTCCCGGCGGCTCCGTCCCCCGCGCCGGCAACTACCCGGCCCCTCCGTTCGTCCTGCATGCTGGGAGCGCACGCGCAGCGCGGGGAAAGGGAGGTGGTTGCGGTGGCAGGGCAATGGGGGCCGCCGGCGCCGTACGGGCAGCAGCCCTGGCAGCCGGCAGCGACGCCGCAGTCCGCGATGCGGGCCGCCAACTCCGACCGCGACCGCACCATCGACGTGCTGAAGGCCGCCTTCGCGGAGGGCCGGCTGACCGCCGCCGAGTACGAGCAGCGGATGTCCGCCGCCCACCAGGCCGCCACCTACGGGCAGTTGGCCGCTCTGGTGGCCGACCTGCCGTCCGGCCCGATGGTGCAGCCCTTCGCCGCGCCCGCCCCGGTGGCGCAGCCCTTCGCCGTGCCAGTGGTGCCGCAGACCTTCATGCCGGCCTTCGTCCCGGCGCCGCCCGCCCGCAACAACGGCCTGGCGGTGGCCTCCCTGACGCTCGGGTGCCTGGCGCTGCCGGTGTCCGGCTTCGCCGCCGCCATCGCCGGGCCGGCCGGCCTGGCCGCGCTCGGCCTCGCCGGGACGGCCGCCGTGGCCACCGGCCACCTGGCCCGGGCCCGGCTGCGCACCACCGGGGAGGACGGGGACGGCCTGGCGGTGTTCGGTCTGATCATGGGCTGGCTGTCGGTGACGCTCCTGCTGTTCCTCCTCATGGCCACGGCGGGGAGCTGACCCGGAGGCTCCGCGGGCCGCCGCGGCGGCCCGATCCCGTGCCGGGCCCGGAGGCGGACCCACCCGGGCGCGCCCCATTTGTTTTGACCGCCGCCTGTGCGCTAGGTACGCTCTGACCTTGTGCCTGGGGTGTGCCCGGGTCCTTGTGCGTGCCAGCAGATCGGCCGCCGCAGCGGAGACTCCACCCGCTCGGTGTGCGCCGTAGCCGCAGCGCAGCTCATGGGATTCCGCGATTCTTCCCCCGAAGAAGGCCAACACACCCGACCGCGTGGGTCGGAGGGTGCGGGCCATACCGCAGGTTAGTTCCACCAAGCCTTGGCACACAGAAAACGGAGAAACGGTGCCTACGATCCAGCAGCTGGTCCGAAAGGGCCGGCAGGACAAGGTCGAGAAGAACAAGACGCCCGCACTGAAGGGTTCGCCCCAGCGCCGCGGCGTCTGCACGCGTGTGTACACGACCACCCCGAAGAAGCCGAACTCGGCTCTCCGCAAGGTCGCCCGTGTGCGCCTCACCAGCGGGATCGAGGTCACCGCTTACATTCCGGGCGAGGGCCACAACCTGCAGGAGCACTCCATCGTGCTGGTCCGCGGTGGCCGTGTGAAGGACCTTCCTGGTGTCCGCTACAAGATCATCCGCGGCTCCCTCGACACCCAGGGTGTCAAGAACCGCAAGCAGGCCCGCAGCCGCTACGGCGCCAAGAAGGAGAAGTAAGAATGCCTCGTAAGGGCCCCGCCCCGAAGCGCCCGGTCATCATCGACCCGGTCTACGGCTCCCCCCTGGTGACCTCGCTGGTCAACAAGATCCTGCTGCACGGCAAGCGCTCCACCGCCGAGCGGATCGTCTACGGCGCCCTTGAGGGCGTCCGCGAGAAGACCGGCGCCGACCCGGTGGTCGCGCTCAAGCGCGCCCTGGAGAACGTCAAGCCGACCCTTGAGGTCAAGTCCCGCCGCGTCGGTGGCGCCACCTACCAGGTGCCGGTCGAGGTCCGCCCGGGCCGCGCCAACACCCTGGCGCTGCGCTGGCTGGTCGGTTACTCCCGCGCCCGTCGCGAGAAGACCATGACCGAGCGTCTGCTCAACGAGATCCTCGACGCCAGCAACGGTCTGGGCGCTTCCGTGAAGCGTCGCGAGGACACCCACAAGATGGCCGAGTCCAACAAGGCCTTCGCGCACTACCGCTGGTAGTCCGAACCCCGTCACTAGACAGAGAGAGAACGAGCCACCATGGCTGCAACCTCCCTTGACCTCGCCAAGGTCCGCAACATCGGGATCATGGCGCACATCGACGCGGGCAAGACCACCACCACCGAGCGGATCCTGTTCTACACCGGTGTCTCGTACAAGATCGGTGAGGTCCACGACGGCGCTGCCACGATGGACTGGATGGAGCAGGAGCAGGAGCGCGGCATCACCATCACGTCGGCCGCGACGACCTGTCACTGGACCCTCGACGGCGTCGACAACACCATCAACATCATCGACACCCCGGGCCACGTCGACTTCACCGTCGAGGTGGAGCGCTCGCTGCGCGTGCTCGACGGTGGCGTGACGGTGTTCGACGGCGTCGCCGGTGTCGAGCCCCAGTCCGAGACCGTGTGGCGGCAGGCTGACCGCTACGGCGTCCCGCGCATCTGCTTCATCAACAAGCTGGACCGCACGGGCGCCAACTTCTTCTTCTGCGTGCAGACCATCGTGGACCGCCTCGGCGCGACCCCGCTGGTCATGCAGCTGCCGATCGGTGCCGAGGCCGACTTCACCGGCGTCGTCGACCTGGTGAAGATGAAGGCCCTGGTCTACTCGGCCGACGCGCCCAAGGGCGAGATGTACGACACCGTCGACATCCCGGCCGACCTCGCCGAGCAGGCCGCGGAGTACCGCGAGGCCCTGATCGACACCATCTCGAACGTCAGCGACGAGGTGATGGAGCTCGCCCTGGAGGGCGAGGACATCCCCGAGGAGCTGCTGGTCGCGGCGATCCGCAAGGGCACGCTGAACTCGGACTTCACCCCGATCTTCTGCGGCTCGGCGTTCAAGAACAAGGGCGTCCAGCCCCTGCTCGACGCGGTTGTGAAGTACCTGCCGTCGCCCCTCGACATCGAGGGCATCGAGGGCACCAAGCCGAACAACCCCGACGAGAAGATCGTCCGTCAGGCCTCGGACGACGAGCCGCTCGCCGCGCTCGCGTTCAAGATCATGTCTGACCCGCACCTGGGCAAGCTCACCTTCGTCCGCGTGTACTCCGGCCGCCTGGAGTCCGGCACCTCGGTGCTGAACTCCGTCAAGGGCAAGAAGGAGCGCATCGGCAAGATCTACCGCATGCACGCGAACAAGCGTGAGGAGATCGACTCGGTGGGCGCCGGCGACATCATCGCCGTCATGGGCCTCAAGCAGACCACCACCGGTGAGACGCTGTCCGACGAGAAGCAGCCGGTCATCCTGGAGTCCATGGACTTCCCGGCCCCGGTCATCCGCGTCGCGATCGAGCCCAAGTCCAAGGGCGACCAGGAGAAGCTGGGTGTCGCCATCCAGCGCCTGGCCGAGGAGGACCCGTCCTTCCAGGTCAACACCGACGAGGAGACCGGCCAGACGATCATCGCCGGCATGGGCGAGCTGCACCTTGAGGTGCTGGTCGACCGCATGCGCCGCGAGTTCAAGGTCGAGGCCAACGTCGGCAAGCCGCAGGTGGCGTACCGCGAGACGATCCGCAAGGCCGTCGAGCGCATCGACTACACGCACAAGAAGCAGACCGGTGGTTCCGGCCAGTTCGCGAAGATCCAGATCGCGATCGAGCCGCTGGAGTCCGGCGAGGGCTACGAGTTCGTGAACAAGGTCACCGGTGGCCGCGTTCCGAAGGAGTACATCCCCTCGGTCGACGCCGGTTGCCAGGAGGCCATGGAGTTCGGCGTGCTCGCCGGCTACCCGCTCCAGGGCGTCCGCGTCAGCCTGCTCGACGGTGCGTCGCACGACGTCGACTCGTCCGAGCTGGCGTTCAAGATCGCCGGTTCCATGGCGTTCAAGGAAGGTGCCAAGAAGGCGTCGCCGGCTCTGCTGGAGCCGATGATGGCCGTCGAGGTCACCACCCCCGAGGACTACATGGGCGACGTGATCGGCGACATCAACTCCCGCCGTGGCCAGATCCGGGCCATGGAGGAGCGTCACGGTGCCCGCGTCGTCAAGGCGCTGGTGCCGCTCTCCGAGATGTTCGGCTACGTCGGTGACCTGCGCAGCAAGACCTCTGGTCGCGCGAGCTACTCGATGCAGTTCGACTCGTACGCCGAGGTTCCGCGGAACGTGGCGGACGACATCATCGCCAAGGCCAAGGGCGAGTGACGTCCCGGTAATCGGGATGAATCAGACCCTTTAGGCTAGAAGGAGGGCACCCGGACGCTTGCCCGTCCGGGTTCCGCCCGGGAGCCCTCCGGCACCCCCACCCGCGGGACGGCAACGGGGCGCGACACCAGCGCCCCGTGCCAACAACCCGATCCAGACCAACTGACGTCGTACGGCGTACAGAACTGTCCTCAGGAGGACTGCAGTGGCGAAGGCGAAGTTCGAGCGGACGAAGCCCCACGTCAACATCGGCACCATCGGTCACATCGACCACGGTAAGACCACGCTGACCGCGGCCATCACCAAGGTGCTGCACGACGCGTACCCGGACATCAACCCCTTCACGCCGTTCGACCAGATCGACAAGGCGCCGGAGGAGCGTCAGCGCGGTATCACCATCTCCATCGCGCACGTCGAGTACCAGACCGAGGCGCGTCACTACGCCCACGTCGACTGCCCGGGTCACGCGGACTACATCAAGAACATGATCACCGGTGCGGCCCAGATGGACGGTGCGATCCTCGTCGTCGCCGCCACCGACGGCCCGATGCCGCAGACCAAGGAGCACGTCCTCCTGGCCCGCCAGGTCGGCGTCCCCTACATCGTCGTCGCCCTGAACAAGGCCGACATGGTGGACGACGAGGAGATCCTGGAGCTCGTCGAGCTTGAGGTCCGCGAGCTCCTCTCCGAGTACGAGTTCCCGGGCGACGACCTGCCGGTCGTCCGCGTCTCGGCGCTGAAGGCGCTTGAGGGCGACAAGGAGTGGGGCGAGAAGCTCCTCGGCCTGATGCACGCCGTCGACGAGGCCATCCCGACCCCGGCCCGCCTCACCGACCAGCCGTTCCTGATGCCGATCGAGGACGTCTTCACGATCACCGGTCGTGGCACCGTCGTCACCGGCCGCATCGAGCGCGGCATCCTCAAGGTCAACGAGACCGTCGACATCATCGGCATCAAGACCACCAAGACCACCACCACGGTCACCGGTATCGAGATGTTCCGCAAGCTGCTCGACGAGGGCCAGGCCGGCGAGAACGTCGGTCTGCTGCTCCGCGGCATCAAGCGCGAGGACGTCGAGCGCGGCCAGGTCATCATCAAGCCGGGTTCGGTCACGCCGCACACCGACTTCGAGGCCCAGGCCTACATCCTGTCGAAGGACGAGGGTGGCCGTCACACCCCCTTCTTCAACAACTACCGCCCGCAGTTCTACTTCCGCACCACCGACGTGACCGGCGTCGTGACCCTCCCCGAGGGCACCGAGATGGTCATGCCGGGCGACAACACCGCCATGACCGTCGCGCTGATCCAGCCCGTCGCCATGGAGGAGGGCCTGAAGTTCGCCATCCGTGAGGGTGGCCGCACCGTCGGCGCCGGCCAGGTCACCAAGATCGTCAAGTAATTGCCGATCTGACCCCTGGTCAACTCCGGGGCCCGGCCCACTCCTTCGCGGGAGTGGGCCGGGCCCTCGGTGTTTTTCCGCCGCCAACGGGTTTGCCGACCGCGCGACGGGTGTGACGTGCACCCCTGCGGGTGAACCCGATTGGCGTATCGCCCGCGTCCTGTGGCAAGATGTCTGAGTTGCTCGGTTGAGTACCGATGCTGCGCGCCTCCCGCCGGGAGGACTGGAAGCGAGTCCCACGTACTCGTCGTTCCCGTGAATGGCCGTTCATGCTCCCACGTGCTGTGTGTGGGTGCAGTGGTGTGTAAGCGACACCGCGGCAGCTGCGGGGCGAAAGTACGGGAATCTTCCGGGAAGCGTGTGCGGGGTACCGGCCCGGCTCCACCTCCCCCAGCAGTTCGAAACCGACGAGATCGTTTCGCCGGTTTTTTGCAAGCGCGAGCGCGACACGCCCGAGCGCGGGGGTCGGAGGAGGAGTCGTGCAGCGACGTACGACACAAAGGACTACGAAGTAGCCATGGCGGGACAGAAGATCCGCATCCGGCTCAAGGCCTACGACCACGAGGTCATCGACTCCTCGGCGAAGAAGATCGTCGAGACGGTGATCAGGACTGGTGCGCAGGTCGCGGGCCCGGTGCCGCTGCCCACTGAGAAGAACGTTTACTGCGTCATCCGCTCGCCGCACAAGTACAAGGACTCGCGCGAGCACTTCGAGATGCGCACTCACAAGCGTCTGATCGACATCCTCGACCCCACGCCGAAGACGGTTGACTCGCTGATGCGTCTCGACCTGCCGGCGGGCGTCGACATCGAGATCAAGCTCTGAGAGGCGCACCGAAGATGGCTAAGCAGATTAAGGGCATCCTGGGCGAGAAGCTCGGCATGACCCAGGTCTGGGACGAGAACAACCGGGTCGTCCCGGTGACCGTCGTCAAGGCTGGGCCCAATGTCGTGACCCAGGTCCACACCGCCGACAGCCCGGCCGGCTACGACGCCGTCCAGATCGGCTTCGGCGAGATCGACCCCCGCAAGGTGAACAAGCCCCTCCAGGGCCACTTCGCCAAGGCCGGTGTCACCCCCCGCCGCCACCTGGTCGAGCTCCGTACCGCGGACGCGTCCGAGTACACCCTGGGCCAGGAGATCACCGCCGAGCTGTTCGAGGCGGGTGTCAAGGTCGACGTGACCGGCACCTCCAAGGGCAAGGGCTTCGCCGGTGTCATGAAGCGTCACAACTTCAAGGGCCTCGGCGCCGGTCACGGCACCCAGCGCAAGCACCGTTCGCCCGGCTCCATCGGTGGCTGCGCCACCCCGGGTCGCGTGTTCAAGGGCATGCGCATGGCGGGTCGGATGGGCCACGAGCGCGTGACCACCCAGAACCTGACCGTGCACGCGGTCGACGCGGAGAAGGGTCTGCTGCTCATCAAGGGCGCGATCCCGGGTCCGAACGGCGGCCTCGTCCTCGTCCGCACCGCGGCGAAGGGGCTGTGAAGGATATGAGCACCATTGACATCCTGTCGCCGGCCGGCGACAAGGCCGGCAGCCTGGAGCTGCCCGCCGAGATCTTCGACGCCAAGGTCAGCGTTCCGCTGATGCACCAGGTCGTCGTGGCGCAGCTCGCCGCGGCTCGCCAGGGCACCCACAAGGTCAAGCGTCGTGGCGAGGTCCGCGGTGGCGGCAAGAAGCCGTACCGCCAGAAGGGCACCGGCCGCGCCCGCCAGGGCTCGACCCGCGCCCCGCAGTTCGCCGGTGGTGGCGTCGTGCACGGTCCCGTGCCGCGCGACTACTCGCAGCGGACCCCGAAGAAGATGATCGCCGCCGCCCTGCGCAGCGCGCTCACCGACCGGGCTCGTCACGAGCGCATCCACGTCGTCACCGGCGTGACCGCGACCGAGGCTCCGTCGACCAAGGCCGCCAAGGTCCTGTTCGGCAAGATCTCCGAGCGCAAGAACCTCCTCCTGGTGGTCGAGCGCGAGGACGAGCTGGGCATCCTGTCCGCTCGCAACCTGCCGAACGTGCACATCCTGGACGCCGGCCAGCTGAACACCTACGACGTGCTCGTCTCCGACGATGTGGTCTTCACCCAGGCCGCCTTCGAGCGTTTCGTGGCCGGTCCGGCCGCGTCCGCCAAGGCCGTTGCTGCTGAGGGCGAGCTCGAAGGGACTGCCGCCTGATGAGCGAGATCACCTCCAAGACGTTCACGGACCCTCGTGACGTCCTGATCAAGCCGGTCATCTCGGAGAAGAGCTACTCGCTCCTCGACGAGAACAAGTACACGTTCGTCGTGTCCCCCGGTGCCAACAAGACCCAGATCAAGCAGGCCGTCGAGGCGGTCTTCTCGGTCAAGGTCGAGGCCGTGAACACGCTGAACCGTCAGGGCAAGCGCAAGCGCTCCAAGACGGGCTTCGGCAAGCGCAAGGACACCAAGCGCGCGATCGTGACGCTGGCCGAGGGCAACCGCATCGACATCTTCGGTGGTCCGGTCGCCTGACCCTCGGGTCAGGGACTGCGATCGTCGTAAAGGACGAGGACAGAAATGGGTATCCGCAAGTACAAGCCGACTACGCCGGGCCGTCGCGGCTCCAGCGTGGCCGACTTCGTCGAAATCACGCGGTCCACGCCGGAGAAGTCGCTGGTTCGCCCGCTGCACAGCAAGGGCGGCCGTAACAACGCCGGTCGTGTCACCGCTCGCCACCAGGGTGGCGGTCACAAGCGCGCCTACCGTCTGATCGACTTCCGTCGTCACGACAAGGACGGCGTGCCGGCCAAGGTCGCTCACATCGAGTACGACCCGAACCGCACCGCGCGCATCGCGCTCCTGCACTACGCGGACGGCGAGAAGCGCTACATCATCGCCCCCCGCGGCGTCGCGCAGGGTGACCGGATCGAGAACGGCGCTGGCGCCGACATCAAGCCGGGCAACAACCTGCCGCTTCGCAACATCCCGGTCGGTACCACCATCCACGCGGTGGAGCTCCGTCCCGGCGGTGGCGCCAAGCTGGCCCGCTCCGCGGGTTCCGGCATTCAGCTGCTCGCCCGTGAGGGTCGCATGGCGCACCTGCGCATGCCCTCCGGTGAGATCCGCCTGGTGGACGCGCGCTGCCGCGCGACCGTCGGCGAGGTCGGCAACGCCGAGCAGTCGAACATCAACTGGGGCAAGGCCGGCCGTATGCGCTGGAAGGGCGTCCGCCCGACCGTGCGTGGTGTGGCCATGAACCCGATCGACCACCCGCACGGTGGTGGTGAGGGTAAGACCTCCGGTGGTCGCCACCCGGTCTCGCCGTGGGGCAAGCCCGAGGGCCGCACCCGTCGCCCGAACAAGGCGTCGGACAAGCTCATCGTGCGCCGCCGCAAGACCAACAAGAAGCGCTAGGAGCAGGTCAGATGCCGCGCAGTCTCAAGAAGGGCCCCTTCATCGACGACCACCTTCAGAAGAAGGTGGACGTGCAGAACGAGGCGGGCACGCAGAACGTCATCAAGACCTGGTCCCGTCGTTCCGTGATCTCCCCGGCCATGCTCGGCCACACGATCGCGGTTCACGATGGCCGCAAGCACGTCCCGGTGTTCGTCACCGAGTCGATGGTCGGCCACAAGCTCGGCGAGTTCGCTCCCACGCGCACCTTCAAGGGGCACGTGAAGGAAGACCGCAAGTCGAAGCGTCGCTAATCGCGATTTGCTCCGCGAGCTGTAGCGCCAGAACGACAAAGTGACTTACTCCATTAAGGGGACAACCATGGAAGCCAGGGCCCAGGCGCGGTACATCCGCGTCACGCCCATGAAGGCCCGCCGCGTGGTGGACCTCATCCGTGGCCTGCCGGCCACGGAGGCCCAGGCGGTCCTGCGTTTCGCTCCGCAGGCTGCCACTGTGCCGGTCGGCAAGGTGCTGAACAGCGCCATCGCCAACGCGTCGCACAACTACAACCACTCCAACGTGGACGACCTCTACATCTCCGAGGCGTACGTTGACGAGGGTCCGACCCTGAAGCGGTTCCGTCCGCGCGCCCAGGGCCGTGCCTACCGGATCCGCAAGCGGACCAGCCACATCACCGTGGTCGTCAGCAGCAAGGAAGGGACCCGGTAATGGGCCAGAAGGTTAACCCGCACGGGTTCCGCCTCGGCATCAGCACGGACTTCAAGTCCCGCTGGTACGCCGACAAGCTGTACAAGGACTACGTCAAGGAAGACGTCGCCATCCGGCGTCTCATGACGAAGGGCATGGAGCGCGCCGGCATCTCGAAGGTGGAGATCGAGCGCACCCGTGACCGCGTCCGCGTGGACATCCACACCGCCCGTCCGGGCATCGTGATCGGCCGCCGCGGCGCGGAGGCCGACAAGATCCGGGGCAACCTGGAGAAGCTGACCGGCAAGCAGGTCCAGCTGAACATCCTTGAGGTCAAGAACCCCGAGCTGGACGCCCAGCTCGTGGCTCAGGGCGTCGCGGAGCAGCTGTCCTCCCGCGTCTCCTTCCGTCGCGCCATGCGCAAGAGCATGCAGTCGACCATGAAGGCCGGCGCCAAGGGCATCAAGGTCCAGTGCTCCGGTCGTCTCGGCGGCGCCGAGATGAGCCGTTCGGAGTTCTACCGCGAGGGCCGTGTGCCGCTGCACACCCTGCGCGCGAACGTCGACTACGGCTTCTTCGAGGCCAAGACCACCTTCGGCCGCATCGGCGTGAAGGTCTGGATCTACAAGGGCGACGTCAAGAACATCGCCGAGGTCCGCGCTGAGAACGCCGCTGCCCGCTCCGGCAACCGCCCGGCCCGTCCCGAGGGCGGTCGTCCCGCCCGCGGTGGCGAGCGCGGTGGCCGTGGTGGCGAGCGCGGCGGCCGCGGCCGTCGTCCCGCCGCTGCCGAGGCCCCCGCGGCCCAGGCCGCGGTGGAGGCTCCGGCTGCTGCCGAGAACACCGGAACGGAGGCCTGACCGCAATGCTGATCCCCCGTCGGGTCAAGCACCGCAAGCAGCACCACCCGAAGCGCCGCGGCGCGGCCAAGGGTGGCACCGAGCTGGCGTTCGGCCAGTTCGGCATCCAGGCCGTGACCCCGGCCTACGTGACGAACCGTCAGATCGAGTCCGCTCGTATCGCGATCACCCGTCACATCCGTCGTGGCGGCAAGGTCTGGATCAACATCTACCCGGACCGCCCGCTCACCAAGAAGCCGGCCGAGACCCGCATGGGTTCCGGTAAGGGTTCGCCGGAGTGGTGGATCGCGAACGTGCACCCGGGTCGGGTCATGTTCGAACTGTCGTACCCGAACGAGAAGATTGCTCGCGAGGCGCTCACCCGTGCCGCGCACAAGCTTCCGATGAAGTGCCGGATCGTTCGGCGCGAGGACGGTGAGAGCTGATGTCGGCCGCTACCAAGGCTGCTGAGCTTCGCGAACTGGACAACGAGGCCCTCGTTGCCAAGCTCCGTGAGGCCAAGGAGGAGCTGTTCAACCTCCGCTTCCAGGCGGCGACCGGGCAGCTCGACAACCACGGACGGCTCCGGCTGGTCCGTAAGGACATCGCGCGGATCTACACCCTGATGCGCGAGCGCGAGCTGGGCATCGAGACGGTGGAGAACGCCTGATGACTGAGAACACCAACGAGACGCGCGGTTTCCGCAAGACCCGTGAGGGTCTCGTCGTCAGCGACAAGATGGACAAGACCGTCGTCGTCGCCGTCGAGGACCGCGTCAAGCACGCGCTGTACGGCAAGGTCATCCGCCGTACCAACAAGCTGAAGGCGCACGACGAGCAGAACGCGTGCGGCGTCGGCGACCGTGTCCTCCTGATGGAGACCCGGCCGCTGTCCGCGACGAAGCGCTGGCGCGTCGTCGAGATCCTCGAGAAGGCCAAGTAACAAGGTTGTTCGCGGTACGGCCGTATGTGCACCAGGCCCCCAGGGGCGCGGGTGTGAGCAGCGGCCGGCCCGTCAACACTTGTTGACGATCAGGAGAAAGCTGTGATCCAGCAGGAGTCGCGACTGCGCGTCGCCGACAACACGGGTGCCAAGGAGATTCTCTGCATCCGCGTTCTCGGTGGCTCCGGTCGCCGCTACGCCGGTATCGGGGACGTCATCGTCGCCACCGTCAAGGACGCGATCCCCGGCGGTTCGGTGAAGAAGGGCGACGTCGTCAAGTGCGTCGTCGTTCGCACCGTCAAGGAGCGCCGTCGTCCGGACGGTTCGTACATCCGCTTCGACGAGAACGCCGCCGTCGTTCTCAAGAACACCGATGGCGACCCCCGCGGTACCCGCATCTTCGGCCCGGTGGGCCGCGAGCTGCGCGACAAGAAGTTCATGAAGATCATCTCGCTGGCGCCGGAGGTGCTCTAACCCATGGCGAACAGCATGAAGATCAAGAAGGGTGACCTGGTCCAGGTCATCACCGGCAAGGACAAGGGCAAGCAGGGCAAGGTCATCCAGGCCATCCCCGCTGACAACAAGGTCCTGGTCGAGGGTGTCAACCGGGTCAAGAAGCACACCAAGCCGGGCCCCGGCACCCAGGGTGGCATCGTGACCGTCGAGGCCCCGGTGCACGTCTCCAACGTCCAGCTGGTCGTGGAGAAGGACGGCAAGAAGGTCGTCACCCGCGTCGGCTACCGCTTTGACGACCAGGGCAACAAGATCCGCGTTGCCAAGCGGACCGGTGAGGACATCTGATGTCTGAGACGACTGTTGAGAAGGTGACCCCCCGCCTCAAGGAGAAGTACCTCTCCGAGGTCAAGGGTCAGCTGCACGAGCAGTTCTCGTACGAGAACGTCATGCTGATCCCCGGCCTGGTCAAGGTCGTGGTCAACATGGGTGTCGGCGAGGCCGCCCGTGACAGCAAGCTGATCGAGGGTGCCATCAAGGACCTGACCGCGATCACCGGTCAGAAGCCGGCCGTCACCAAGGCCCGCAAGTCCATCGCGCAGTTCAAGCTGCGCGAGGGCCAGCCGATCGGTGCCCACGTCACCCTCCGCGGTGACCGCATGTGGGAGTTCGTGGACCGTCTGGTGTCGCTGGCGCTGCCGCGTATCCGTGACTTCCGCGGCCTCTCGCCCAAGCAGTTCGACGGCCGTGGCAACTACACCTTCGGTCTGACCGAGCAGGTCATGTTCCACGAGATCGACCAGGACAAGGTCGACCGTCAGCGCGGTATGGACATCACCGTCGTGACCACCGCTCAGACCGACGATGAGGGCCGGGCGCTGCTGCGCGCTCTGGGCTTCCCGTTCAAGGAGGCGTGAGCCATGGCGAAGAAGGCCCTGATCGCTAAGTCCGAGCGCAAGCCGAAGTTCGGCGTCCGGGCGTACACCCGGTGCCAGCGCTGCGGCCGCCCGCACTCGGTGTACCGCAAGTTCGGCCTGTGCCGTGTCTGCCTCCGTGAGATGGCACACCGCGGCGAGCTGCCGGGCGTGACCAAGAGCTCCTGGTAATCCCTTACCAGCTGTTCTGACATCAGCGAGCAGTGTGCCCGACCTCGACGCTTTTGGGTTCCCGGAAGGGATCCCGTAAGGTGTTGGGGTCGGGCCCCTGCTGCGGCGTCCTCTTCGGGCGAGCCGCGGCCCTCTCGTGAGGGTCCGCGAACATTCAGTCTTACTACGTCGTAGGTCCCCTGCGCTTGTGCCCCTTTCGCACTCCACCGAGTGCGCGGAGGGGGACCTGGTGCGGAGAAACCACGGCGGGAGAGGCCTGAGGCCACCATGACCATGACCGACCCCATCGCAGACATGCTCACGCGTCTGCGTAACGCGAACTCGGCGTACCACGACTCCGTGGCGATGCCGGCCAGCAAGATCAAGGCGCACGTCGCCGAGATCCTGCAGCAGGAGGGGTACATCTCCTCCTACAAGGTTGAGGAGCCCGCTGAGAACGAGGTTGGCAAGAAGCTGACCATCGAGCTCAAGTTCGGCCCCAACCGCGAGCGTTCCATCGCCGGCATCAAGCGCATCAGCAAGCCGGGTCTGCGTGTGTACGCAAAGTCCACCAACCTGCCGAAGGTTCTCGGCGGCCTGGGCGTGGCGATCATCTCCACGTCCTCCGGCCTCCTGACCGACAAGCAGGCCGCCAAGAAGGGCGTAGGCGGAGAAGTTCTCGCCTACGTCTGGTAATTCGGGAAACGGAGGTACAGCAATGTCGCGCATTGGACGGCTGCCCATCCAGGTTCCCGCTGGTGTGGACGTCACCATCGACGGCCAGACGGTCTCGGTGAAGGGCCCCAAGGGCACCCTCACCCACGTCGTCGCCGCGCCGATCGAGATCGGCAAGGGCGAGGACGGCACTCTGGTCGTCACCCGCCCGAACGACGAGCGTCAGTCGAAGGCCCTGCACGGCCTGTCGCGCACGCTGGTGGCGAACATGATCACCGGCGTGACCGCGGGCTACCGCAAGTCGCTGGAGATCAGCGGCGTCGGCTACCGAGTCACGGCGAAGGGCTCCGACATGGAGTTCGCGCTGGGCTACAGCCACCCGATCCTGGTCACCGCGCCGGAGGGGATCTCCTTCGTCGTCGAGACGCCCACCAAGTTCCACGTGGACGGCACCGACAAGCAGAAGGTCGGCGAGATCGCCGCCAAGATCCGCAAGCTGCGCAAGCCCGACCCGTACAAGGCCAAGGGCGTCAAGTACGCGGGCGAGGTCATCCGCCGCAAGGTCGGAAAGAGTGGTAAGTAAGCGATGAGCGTCTCTGTCAAGATCGGCAAGGGCAACGCCTACAAGAACGCCGCCCGCAAGCGCCGTGCCATTCGCGTTCGCAAGCGCGTCGTCGGCACCGAGGTGCGTCCGCGCCTCGTCGTGACGCGTTCGAACCGCCACATGGTCGCCCAGGTCATCGACGACGCCAAGGGTCACACCCTGGCGTCGGCGTCCACCCTCGACGTGTCCATCAAGGGCACCGAGGGCGACAAGACCGAGCTGGCCAAGAAGGTCGGAAGCCTGGTCGCCGAGCGCGCCAAGGCCGCCGGCGTCGAGTCGGTCGTCTTCGACCGCGCGGGCAACCGGTACGCCGGCCGCATCGCCGCCCTGGCGGACGCGGCCCGCGAGTCCGGGCTCGACTTCTAAGCCGCTCGTCGACTCTGTCGGCGGACGTAAACGAGAGAGGTAATTCCAATGGCTGGACCCCAGCGCCGCGGTAGCGGCGCCGGCGGCGGCACCGGTGGCGAGCGGCGCGACCGTAAGCGGGACGAGCGGGGCGGCGCCCCGGTCGCCGAGAAGACCGCTTACGTCGAGCGCGTCGTCGCGATCAACCGTGTCGCCAAGGTTGTCAAGGGTGGTCGTCGCTTCAGCTTCACCGCGCTGGTCGTGGTGGGCGACGGTGACGGCACCGTGGGTGTCGGTTACGGCAAGGCGAAGGAGGTTCCGGCCGCCATCGCCAAGGGCGTTGAGGAGGCCAAGAAGAACTTCTTCAAGGTCCCCCGTATCCAGGGCACCATCCCGCACCCCATCCAGGGCGAGAAGGCCGCCGGCGTCGTGCTGCTGAAGCCGGCGTCCCCCGGTACCGGTGTTATCGCCGGTGGCCCGGTGCGTGCCGTCCTGGAGTGCGCCGGCGTTCACGACATCCTGTCGAAGTCGCTCGGCTCGGACAACGCGATCAACATCGTGCACGCCACCGTGGCCGCTCTGAAGGGCCTCGTGCGCCCCGAGGAGATCGCCGCCCGTCGTGGCCTGCCCCTGGAGGACGTGGCCCCGGCCGCGCTGCTCCGGGCCCGTGCGGCTGGGGTGAGCGCCTGATGGCTCGCCTGAAGGTCACTCAGACCAAGTCGTACATCGGTAGCAAGCAGAACCACCGTGACACCCTCCGTTCGCTCGGCCTGAAGCGGCTGAACGACACCGTGGTGAAGGAGGACCGCCCGGAGATCCGCGGCATGGTCCACACCGTTCGCCACCTCGTCACGGTCGAGGAGGTGGACTGATCATGTCGGACTCGCCGATCAAGCTCCACAACCTGAAGCCCGCCCCGGGCGCCAAGAAGGACAAGATCCGTGTTGGTCGCGGTGAGGGCTCCAAGGGCAAGACTGCAGGTCGTGGTACCAAGGGCACCAAGGCCCGCTACCAGGTTCCGCAGCGCTTCGAGGGTGGCCAGATGCCCCTCCACATGCGCCTGCCGAAGCTGAAGGGCTTCAAGAACCCGGCCCACAAGCAGTTCCAGGTCGTGAACCTGGACCGCCTGGCCGAGCTCTACCCGAACGGTGGCGAGGTCACCGTGGCCGACCTGATCGCGAAGGGCGCCGTTCGCAAGAACGAGCTCGTCAAGGTCCTCGGCCAGGGCGACATCGCGGTGGCGCTGCAGGTGACGGTCGACGCCGTCTCCGGCTCCGCCGCCGAGAAGATCACCGCGGCCGGCGGTTCGGTCACCGAACTGCTCTGACGCCGTCGATCTGACGCACGGACAGACACCGGGCCCCGGCCCCCTCTTGCGAAAGGGGGGCCGGGGCCCGGTGCCGTTGACACCCCTTGCACACGCTCGATTTGTGTGTCAAACCCGGGCAAGCCGTACCCCGTGAGTGGGGGAGCGGCCGCACACGCTTCTTTCCGGGACCCGGGCACTGTTAGAGTCCGTGAAGTTCCCTTTCCCCACATCAGGACCGACCCTTCCGCCGACGACGCGCGGGAGGCGCAGGAGGCACCGTGCTCAGTGCGTTCGCGCGGGCGTTCCAGACGCCCGACCTGCGCAAGAAGCTGCTGTTCACGCTGGGCATCATGGTGCTGTTCCGGCTGGGCGCCCACATTCCGATGCCCGGAATCAACTTCCAGGCCGTTCACGAGTGCGTGAAGGGCCAGAACGAAGGACTGTTCGGGCTGGTCAACCTGTTCAGCGGCAACGCGCTGCTGCAACTGACCATCTTCGCGCTCGGCATCATGCCGTACATCACGGCCAGCATCATCCTGCAGCTGCTCACCGTGGTCATCCCGCGGCTGGAGGCCCTGAAGAAGGAGGGGCAGGCCGGCACCGCGAAGATCACGCAGTACACCCGCTACCTGACCATCGCCCTCGCGGTGCTGCAGGGCACCGGCATCCTGGCGACCGCGTCCAGCGGCGCGCTGTTCTCGGGTTGCGCCCAGGCCAACGACATCGTGCCGAACCAGTCGGTCTTCCGGATCGCCACCATGGTCATCATCATGACCGCGGGCACCACCGTGATCATGTGGCTGGGCGAGCTGATCACCGACCGCGGCATCGGCAACGGCATGTCGATCCTGATCTTCACCTCCATCGCGGCCGGCTTCCCGGGCTCGATGTGGGCGATCAAGACCACCGGCACCCTGCTGGGCGGCTGGGGCGAGTTCGCCTCCGTCATCGCGGTCGGCATCATCGTGGTCTGCCTGGTCATCTTCGTCGAGCAGGCCCAGCGCCGGATCCCGGTGCAGTACGCGAAGCGCATGGTCGGCCGCCGTTCCTTCGGCGGCACCTCGACCTACATCCCGCTGAAGGTCAACCAGGCGGGCGTGATCCCGGTCATCTTCGCCTCCTCGCTGCTGTACATCCCCGCGCTGGTGGTGCAGTTGACCAACTCCCAGGCCGACTGGGCGATCTGGATCAAGAACCACTTCGTCAAGGGCGACCACCCGGTCTACATGGCCACCTACTTCGTCCTGATCGTCTTCTTCGCCTTCTTCTACGTCGCGATCTCCTTCAACCCCGAAGAAGTTGCCGACAACATGAAGAAGTATGGTGGGTTCATCCCGGGCATCCGGGCCGGCCGGCCGACGGCCGAGTACCTGAACTACGTGCTCACCCGCATCACGTGGCCGGGTTCCCTCTACCTGGGCCTCATCGCGTTGATCCCGATGGTCGCCCTGGTCGCCTTCGGACAGCAGACCAACTTCCCGTTCGGCGGCACCTCCGTGCTCATCGTCGTCGGCGTCGGACTCGAAACTGTTAAGCAGATCGAGAGCCAACTCCAGCAGCGCAATTACGAAGGGTTCCTCCGCTGATGCGAATCGTCCTCGTCGGACCCCCCGGGGCCGGGAAGGGTACTCAGGCGCACGTTCTGGCCAAGACCCTGTCCATTCCCCACATCTCCACCGGTGACCTGTTCCGCGCCAACATCAGCCAGGGCACCCCGCTGGGTGTCGAGGCGAAGTCCTACATGGACGCCGGGCGCCTCGTGCCCGACGAGGTCACCATCGGGATGGCCAAGGACCGCATGCTCCAGCCGGACGCCGCGGGCGGCTTCCTGCTGGACGGCTTCCCGCGCAACCTGGGCCAGGCCGAGGCGCTGGACGCCTTCCTGGCCGAGCAGGGCATCGCGCTGGACGGCGTGCTGGACCTTGAGGTCTCCGAGGACGAGGTCGTCAAGCGGATCGCCGGTCGCCGGCTGTGCCGCAACGACGGCGCCCACGTGTTCCACGTGGTGTACAACCCGCCGAAGACCGAGGGCGTCTGCGACGAGTGCGGCGGCGAGCTGTACCAGCGCTCGGACGACACCGAGGAAGCCGTTCGGGTCCGGCTGGAGGAGTACCACTCCAAGACCGAGCCGATCATCGGCTACTACCAGGAGCAGGGCCTGCTGGTCACCATCCCCGCCCTCGGCAAGGTGGACGAGGTGACCGAGCGCGCGGTCGCCGCCCTGGAGCAGAAGAAGAACGCCTGACACCACGGGACGTCGTGAGACGGCCGGGTCGCCCCGAAGCGGGCGACCCGGCCGTCTCGTGCGTCGTACGGTGGAGGGCAGTCCGAGATTCAGAACGTGGAAGGCGTTGACCAGATGGTGGAGATCAAGACCCCCGAGCAGATCGCCAAGATGCGGGCGGCCGGGCTGGTCGTCGCCGAGGCCCTGAAGGCCGCCCGCGAGGCGGTCGCCCCGGGGGTGACCACCGGGGAGCTGAACGACGTCGCGGACGCGGTCATCGCCAAGCACGGCGCCACCTCGAACTTTCGCGCGGACCACGGCGGCCTGTGGTTCCCGGGCGTGATCTGCGCCTCGGTCAACGAGGAGGTCGTGCACGGCATCCCCGGCGAGCGGGTGCTGAAGGCCGGCGACCTGATCTCGATCGACTGCGGCGCGATCCTGGACGGCTGGCACGGCGACGCGGCGATCACCGTCGCGGTCGGCGAGACCGCCGCCGAGAACGTGATGCTGTCGAAGGTCACCGAGGGCTCGATGTGGGCCGGCATCGCCCAGATGAAGAAGGGCAACCGGCTGGTCGACGTCTCCCGGGCGATCGAGGGCTTCATCCGCCGCCAGCCGCTGCCGCCGAAGGGCAAGTGGGGCATCACCGAGGGCTACGGCGGCCACGGCATCGGCACCGCGATGCACATGGAGCCGCACGTGCTGAACTACGTGGCCGGCCGCGGCAAGGGCATGAAGCTGGTCCCGGGCACCGTGCTGGCGATCGAGCCGATGGTCTCGCTCGGCACCCCGCACACCGAGGTACTGGCGGACGACTGGACGGTCGTCACCACCGACGGGACCTGGGCCTCGCACTGGGAGCACTCGGTGGCCGTCACCGAGCAGGGCCCGCTGGTGCTGACCGCCTTCGACGGCGGCCGGGCCGAGCTGGCCAAGCTGGGCGTCACCGCGGCGCCGGACCCGCTGGGCTGACCCGGCCGGAGTGAGTCCCTTCTCTCAGCGGAGCCCGGAGGTTTTGGACCTCCGGGCTCCCTGTCCTATTTTCATCAGCTGACACCTGCAGCTATCCAGGGGAGAGACAGTGCTCAAGGGCTTCCGCGACTTCATGATGCGCGGCAACGTGATCGACATGGCCGTCGGTGTGGTCATCGGTGCCGCCTTCACCGGCGTGGTGACCGGCTTCGTCACCGCCTTCCTCACCCCGGTGGTCGGCGTGGTGGTCGGCGCGGCCGGCGACTTCAGCGCCTACACCTTCTCGGTGGCCGGCGTGCACTTCCCGTACGGGCAGTTCCTGAACGTGCTGATCGCGTTCGTGCTGACCGCCGCGGTGCTGTACTTCTGCGTGGTGCTGCCGGTCTCCAAGGCCACCGCCCGGTACCTGCCGAAGAAGCCCTCGGTGCCCAAGCGCCCCTGCCCGGAGTGCCTGACCGACATCCCCGAGGCCGCCCGCCGCTGCGCGGCGTGCACCGCCGTGGTGGAGCCGGTCGTCCCGCTCCAGGTCACCGCGAAGCGCTGAGCCGCGGAACGCCGGGCGGTGCCGGGCCGCGCCGCGGGACGCCGGGCCGCGGCGCCGCGCTGTGCTGATTTCGCTCCGGTGCGGTGCTTGGTTTACGATGGTGCGTCGGCTCTCTCGTAGCGTGTTCCCGCACGCCCTCCGCCCAGGGGATTCCCCGGGTCGAGGTGAAGCCTGGTTCGCACGAGCGTTCCGCATACGGTAGCCGGACCCGAAGGGTGGATCTCGCAGTTCATGGCTAAGAAGCAAGGCGCCATTGAGATCGAGGGCACCGTGATCGAGTCTCTTCCGAACGCGATGTTCAAGGTCGAGCTGCAGAACGGTCACAAGGTCCTCGCGCACATCAGCGGCAAGATGCGCATGCACTACATCCGCATCCTCCCGGATGACCGGGTCGTGGTGGAGCTCAGCCCCTACGACCTGACCCGCGGCCGGATCGTCTACCGCTACAAGTAACAACCGCCAGATCTAGACCCCGGAGAACCTGAATCATGAAGGTCAAGCCGAGCGTCAAGAAGATCTGCGACAAGTGCAAGGTGATCCGCCGCCACGGCCGGGTCATGGTGATCTGCGACAACCTGCGCCACAAGCAGCGCCAGGGCTGATCCACCCCGCATTTCTCGTAGGACCTTCGCGCGACGCGCACCAACGTCATAAGCGGGCCGCCCGATCCGTCCGATGGACGGACTGCCACCCCCGGTCAGAGGCCGGGGCTCCCTGTCGAGAGACAGCGAGTAGGCGGCACGTCAGACCTCTGAGAGAACCACAGGAGCCTTGAATGGCACGCCTTTCCGGCGTTGATCTCCCCCGCGAGAAGCGGATCGAGATCGCCCTCACCTACGTCTACGGCATCGGCAAGACCCGCGCCCAGCAGGCGCTCGCCGAGACCGGCGTGAGCGGTGACGTCCGCGTCCGCGACATCACCGAGGACGACCTCGTCAAGCTGCAGAAGTTCGTCGACGCGAACTTCGAGGTCGAGGGTGACCTCCGCCGCCAGGTCGCCGCCGACATCCGCCGCAAGGTCGAGATCGGCTGCTACGAGGGCCTGCGCCACCGCCGCGGCCTGCCCGTCCGCGGCCAGCGCACCCACACCAACGCGCGTACCCGCAAGGGCCCGCGTCGCGCGATCGCCGGCAAGAAGAAGCCGGGCAAGAAGTAGTCCGTCCCGTCAACCGGACATCCCTCCGGCCCGCGGGTTAGCGGACCGACCACCTCAGTAGGAGAACAGACTTATGCCCCCCAAGGGTCGTCAGGCTGCCGGCGCGAAGAAGATCCGCCGCAAGGAGAAGAAGAACGTCGCCCACGGGCACGCTCACATCAAGAGCACGTTCAACAACACCATCGTTTCGATCACCGACCCCTCGGGCAACGTGATCTCGTGGGCCTCCGCCGGCCACGTCGGTTTCAAGGGCTCGCGCAAGTCCACCCCGTTCGCCGCGCAGATGGCCGCCGAGGCCGCTGCCCGTCGCGCGCAGGAGCACGGCATGCGCAAGGTCGACGTCTTCGTCAAGGGTCCCGGCTCCGGCCGTGAGACCGCGATCCGCTCGCTCCAGGCCACCGGCCTGGAGGTCGGCTCGATCCAGGACGTCACCCCCACCCCGCACAACGGCTGCCGTCCGCCGAAGCGCCGCCGCGTCTGACGCGGAGCCTGGGTTCACCAGGCGCCCGGTGTTTTAAACCTCGTACGGGCTCCCGTTTGTCGCGGGAGCCCGTACGCTTGAGTTCTATCGGCATCAAATAGTGGGTGCCGAAGACAACTGGAGGATCCAGAACATGCTGATCGCTCAGCGTCCTTCGCTGACCGAAGAGGTCGTCGACGAGTTCCGCTCGCGGTTCGTGATCGAGCCGCTGGAGCCGGGCTTCGGCTACACCCTCGGCAACTCGCTCCGCCGCACGCTCCTCTCCTCGATCCCCGGTGCCGCCGTCACCAGCATCCGGATCGACGGCGTCCTGCACGAGTTCACCACCGTGCCGGGCGTCAAGGAGGACGTCACCGACCTCATCCTGAACATCAAGCAGCTGGTCGTCTCCTCGGAGCACGACGAGCCGGTCGTGATGTACCTGCGCAAGCAGGGCCCGGGTGTGGTCACCGCCGCCGACATCGCGCCCCCGGCCGGTGTCGAGGTGCACAACCCCGAGCTGGTCCTCGCCACGCTGAACGGCAAGGGCAAGCTGGAGATGGAGCTGACCGTCGAGCGCGGTCGCGGCTACGTCTCCGCCGTGCAGAACAAGGCCTCGGGCCAGGAGATCGGCCGCATCCCGGTCGACTCCATCTACAGCCCGGTGCTCAAGGTCACCTACAAGGTCGAGGCGACCCGTGTCGAGCAGCGCACCGACTTCGACAAGCTGATCGTCGACGTCGAGACCAAGCCCGCCATGCGTCCGCGCGACGCGATGGCCTCGGCCGGCAAGACCCTGGTCGAGCTGTTCGGCCTGGCCCGCGAGCTCAACGTCGACGCCGAGGGCATCGACATGGGCCCGTCGCCGACGGACGCCGCCCTGGCCGCCGACCTGGCGCTGCCGATCGAGGAGCTGGAACTCACCGTCCGCTCCTACAACTGCCTCAAGCGCGAGGGCATCCACACCGTGGGTGAGCTCGTCGCCCGCTCGGAGGCCGACCTGCTCGACATCCGCAACTTCGGTGCGAAGTCGATCGACGAGGTCAAGGCGAAGCTGGCCGGCATGGGCCTGGCCCTCAAGGACAGCCCGCCCGGGTTCGACCCGACCGCCGCCGCCGACGCCTTCGGCGCCGACGACCTGGACGACCAGGGTTACGCGGAGACCGAGCAGTACTGAGTTTCGACACCGGGGGCGGTCCTTCGCCGGACCGCCTCCGGTGGCGTGAGAAGTCGTGCGGACGCGGTGTCCGCACGCCCGCCGCGGTACCTGGTACGGCCGCGGTCGGAGATCCAAGGAGCTGAACATGCCCCGTCCCACCAAGGGTGCCCGTCTCGGCGGCGGCCCGTCCCACGAGCCGCTGCTGCTGGCCGGCCTGGCCCGCGAGCTGTTCCAGTACGGCCGCATCACCACCACCGAGGCCAAGGCCCGTCGCCTGCGCCCGCTGGCGGAGAAGCTGATCACCAAGGCGAAGAAGGGCGACATCCACAACCGTCGCCTGGTGCGCAAGACCATCACCGACGTGTCGGTCCTGCACACCCTCTTCACCGAGATCGCCCCGCGGTTCGAGAACCGCCCCGGCGGTTACACCCGCATCACCAAGATCGGCGGCCGTCGCGGCGACAACGCGCCCATGGCCGTGATCGAGCTGGTCGAGGGCGAGATCGCCACCAAGGCGACCGTCGCCGAGGCCGAGGCCGCCACCAAGCGCTCCGTCAAGGAGGCCGAGACCAAGGCCGCCGAGACCAAGGCCGCCGAGGCCGAGGAGACCAAGGCCGACGAGGCCGCCGAGACCACCGAGGCCTGAGCTTCGCCGTAGGTCTTCGTCCGGGCCCGTTCTCCCGCTCGCCGGGGGAGCGGGCCCGTTCGCATCCCAGCAGGGAGACAGGGGAGTTGGAGTGGTGAACGACTGCGCGGAGCTGCCGCCGGTGAAGGACGGCCCGGCGGACGGGCACACCCGGGTCAGGCTGGACCTCGCCTACCACGGCGCGGAGTTCTCCGGCTGGGCCCGGCAGCGCGAACGGCGCACCGTGCAGGGCGAGTTGGAGGACGCGCTGCGGATCGTGCTGCGCAGCGAGCAGAACTTCCCGCTGACCGTGGCCGGCCGCACCGACGCCGGGGTGCACGCCCGCGGCCAGGTCGCGCACGTCGACCTGCCGGACGCGCTGTGGGACCGGCACGGGGAGAAGCTGCTGCGCCGGCTCGCCGGGCGGCTGCCCGCCGACGTCCGGGTGTACCGGGTCGCCGCGGCGCCGCACGGCTTCGACGCCCGGTTCGCGGCGATCTGGCGCCGCTACGCGTACCGGGTCGCCGACCACCCCGGCGGGGTCGACCCGCTGCTGCGCGGGCACGTGCTGTGGCACGACCGGCCGCTCGACCTGGAGAAGATGAACGAGGCGGCGGCGCTGCTGGTCGGCGAGCACGACTTCGCGGCGTACTGCAAGAAGCGCGAGGGCGCCACCACCATCCGCACCCTGCTGGAACTGCACTGGGACCGGGTGCCGATCGACCCGTACGCGGCCCAGGAGGGCTCGCTCGCGGTGGCCACCGTGCGGGCGGACGCGTTCTGCCACAACATGGTGCGCGCGCTGGTCGGGGCGATGCTGCTGGTCGGCGACGGGCACCGGCCGGTGGAGTTCCCGGGCGAGGTGCTGGCCGGCGGGGTGCGCAACTCGGCGGTCAACGTGATCCGGCCGCACGGGCTGACCCTGGAGGAGGTCGGCTACCCGGCCGACGAGCTGCTCGCGGAGCGCAACCGGATCTCCCGGCGGCTGCGGACGCTGCCGGGCGCCGACGGGGGCGTGACCGGCGGGGGAGCGGCGGGCGGGTAATCCGTTTTGTCGCGGGGTGGGGGCTTGGCACAATTCCTTCGCATGGGACACGTCGAGATTTCGCACCTTGAGTACTACCTGCCGGACGGGCGGGTGCTGTTCGACGACGCGTCCTTCCGGGTCGGCGAGGGCGCCGCGGTCGCGCTGGTCGGCGCGAACGGCGCCGGCAAGACCACGCTGCTGCGGATGATCGCGGGGGACACCCAGCCGCACGGCGGCTCGGTGACGGTCACCGGCGGGCTGGGCGTGATGCGGCAGTTCGTCGGCACCACCGGCCGGGAGAGCACCGAGGACGCCCCGGGCGCGCTGCCCGCCGACGCCTCGGTGCGCGACCTGCTGGTCTCCGTCGCCCCCAAGCGGATCGCCGACGCGGCCCGCCGGGTGGACGCCGCCGAGCTGGCGATGATCGCCCAGGACGACGAGAAGTCGCAGATGGCCTACGCCCAGGCGCTGTCCGACTGGTCGGACGCCGGCGGCTACGAGTACGAGGCGGACTGGGACGTCTGCACCACGGCCGCCCTCGGGATGCCCTTCGACCGGGCCCAGTGGCGCGGCCTGAACACGCTCTCCGGCGGCGAGCAGAAGCGGCTGGTGCTGGAGGCGCTGCTGCGCGGCCCGGACGAGGTGCTGCTGCTCGACGAGCCGGACAACTACCTGGACGTGCCGGGCAAGCGCTGGCTGGAGGAGGCGATCCGGGCCACCAACAAGACCGTGCTGTACATCTCGCACGACCGCGAACTGCTCTCCCGTACCGCCGAGAAGATCATCGCGGTGGAGTCCGGCGCGACCGGCTCCAGCGTCTGGGTGCACGGCGGCGGCTTCGACACCTTCCACGAGGCCCGCAAGGCCCGGTTCGAGCGCTTCGAGGAGCTGCGCCGCCGCTGGGACGAAGAGCACGCCAAGCTGAAGAAGCTGGTGATCACGCTCCGGCAGGCGGCCGCAGTCAGCCACGAGATGGCCTCCCGGTACGCCGCCGCGCAGACCAGGCTGAAGAAGTTCGAGGAGGCCGGCCCGCCCGAGGCGCCGCCGCGCGAGCAGTCGATCACCATGCGGCTCAAGGGCGGCCGCACCGGCGTGCGGGCCTTCACCATGCAGGGCCTGGAGCTGTCCGGCCTGATGAAGCCCTTCGACCTGGAGGTCTTCTACGGCGAGCGGGTCGCGGTGCTGGGCTCCAACGGCTCCGGCAAGTCGCACTTCCTGCGGCTGCTGGCCGGCGACGACACGGTGAAGCACGGCGGCACGTGGAAGCTCGGCGCCCGGGTGGTCCCCGGCCACTTCCGGCAGACCCACGCCCACCCGGAGCTGCTCGGCCGCACGGTCCGCTCGATCGTCGAGGAGGAGCACGCGCTCTCCCGCGGCGCGGCGATGTCCGCGCTGCGCCGCTACGAGCTGGACCGGCAGGAGGAGCAGAAGTTCGAGTCGCTGTCCGGCGGCCAGCAGGCCCGGCTGATGATCCTCAAGCTGGAGCTGTCCGGCTCGACCGCGCTGTTGCTGGACGAGCCCACCGACAACCTGGACCTGGAGAGCGCCGAGGCGCTGCAGCAGGGCCTGGAGGCGTTCGACGGCACCGTGCTGTGCGTCACCCACGACCGCTGGTTCGCCCGGAGCTTCGACCGCTTCCTGGTGTTCGGCTCGGACGGCCGGGTCTACGAGGCCCCGGAGCCGGTCTGGGACGAGACCCGGGTGGTCCGGGACCGCTGAATCGAAGTCCGTCACGCCGGGCCGGTTTGGATTCCACCCCACCGGCCCGGTAAGGTTGGCCGCTGTTGTGCGTATTGGCTCGCTCTATCTCACGTGAGAGGTCGGTACGCCGGAGACGACAGGCCGAACTCCAGCGGCTGCCCGAATTGCGTCCGGGCGGATCGGCTGGAGGCCCCGGGCCTTGGTGCTCCTGTCAGGACCCACTCACTGAAAAGCGAAGGCTACGACCGTGCGTACGTACAGCCCCAAGCCCGGCGACGTCCAGCGTCAGTGGCACGTCATCGACGCGACCGACGTCGTGCTCGGCCGCCTGGCCTCCCAGGCCGCCAACCTCCTGCGGGGCAAGCACAAGGCGATCTACGCGCCGCACGTTGACACTGGTGACTTCGTCATCATCATCAACGCCGACAAGGTGCACCTCTCGGGCAACAAGAAGACCCAGAAGCTGGCCTACCGCCACAGCGGCTTCCCGGGCGGTCTCCGCTCGGTCCGCTACGACGACCTGCTCGCGAACAACCCGGAGAAGGCCGTCGAGAAGGCCATCAAGGGCATGGTTCCGAAGAACAGCCTGGGCCGTCAGATGCTCTCGAAGCTGAAGGTCTACTCGGGCGACCAGCACCCGCACGCTGCGCAGCAGCCGGTGCCGTTCGAGATCACCCAGGTCGCGCAGTAATTCCGGCCACCCACACCCCAACTGACGTAGAAGAGCTGAGGAACACCGTGGCCGAGACTGCCATCGAGAGCACCCTCGAGGTCGAGTTCGACGACGAGAACGTCGACGAGTACACCACCGAGACCGAGTACACCACCGAGTCGCTGGCCGGCCGCTTCGGCGAGGCCGTCCCCGGCGCCGGCCTCGGCCGCCGCAAGGAGGCGATCGCCCGCGTGCGCATCGTCCCCGGCACCGGCCAGTGGAAGATCAACGGTCGCACCCTGGAGAACTACTTCCCCAACAAGGTGCACCAGCAGACCGTGAACGAGCCCTTCAAGCTCCTTGAGCTGGACGGCCGTTACGACGTCATCGCCCGCATCGCCGGCGGCGGCGTCTCCGGCCAGGCGTACGCGCTGCGCCTCGGTGTCGCCCGTGCGCTGAACGAGGCGGACGTGGACAACAACCGCGCCGCGCTCAAGAAGGCCGGCTTCCTGACCCGTGACTCGCGCGCCGTCGAGCGCAAGAAGGCCGGTCTCAAGAAGGCCCGCAAGGCGCCGCAGTACAGCAAGCGCTAATCGCACCCTTCATGCGATCCTCGCCCCGGAGCACTCTGTGCTCCGGGGCGTTGTGCCTCCCGGACCGTGCGGGGTCCGCGGGGACGGCAGCACCCGAGCCCAACACCGGCGCGACAGGACGGACGAACGCGAACATGGCACGACTCTTCGGTACGGACGGGGTGCGCGGGGTGGCCAACGAGGGCCTGACCGCGGAGCTGGCGCTTGGCCTGTCGGTGGCCGCCGCCCATGTGCTCGGCGACGCCAACGCGTTCGAGGGGCACCGGCCGGTGGCCGTGGTCGGCCGAGACCCCCGGGCGTCCGGAGAGTTCCTGGAGGCCGCCGTGATCGCCGGCCTGGCCAGCGCCGGGGTGGACGTGCTGCGGGTCGGCGTGCTGCCCACCCCCGCGGTGGCGTACCTGACCGGCGCGCTCGGCGCGGACTTCGGCGTGATGCTGTCCGCCAGCCACAACGCGATGCCCGACAACGGCATCAAGTTCCTCGCCCGCGGCGGCCACAAGCTGGACGACGCGCTGGAGGACGCCATCGAGGCGCACTACCGCCGCTACGGCGCCGGCGACGAGAGCTGGAAGCGCCCCACCGGCGCGGCGGTCGGCCGGGTCCGCCAGTACAACGAGGGCTTCGACCGGTACGTGGCGCACCTGGTCGCGGTGCTGCCGAACCGGCTCGACGGGGTGCGGGTGGTCATCGACGGCGCGCACGGCGCGGCCGCCCGGGTCGCCCCGGAGGCGTTCGCCCGGGCCGGCGCCGAGGTGGTGTACACCCTGGGCACCGAGCCGACCGGCCTGAACATCAACGACGGCGTCGGCTCCACCCACCTGGAGCGGCTGCGCGCCGCGATGAAGGAGCACCGGGCCGACCTCGGCGTCGCCCTGGACGGCGACGCCGACCGCTGCCTGGCCGCCGACGCGGAGGGCAACGAGGTCGACGGCGACCAGATCATCGCGATCCTGGCGGTCGGCATGAAGGAGGCCGGCACGCTGCGCCGCAACACCGCCGTCGCCACCGTGATGTCGAACCTGGGCTTCACCCTGGCGATGGAGCGCGAGGGCATCGACCTGGTGCGCACCGCGGTCGGCGACCGGTACGTGCTGGAGGAGATGAAGCAGCACGGCTACGCGCTGGGCGGCGAGCAGTCCGGCCACGTGATCCTGCTGGACCACGCCACCACCGGCGACGGCACCCTGACCGGCCTGATGCTGGGCGCCCGGCTGGCCGCCACCAAGCAGCCGCTGGCGGACCTGGCCTCGGTGATGACCCGGCTCCCGCAGGTGATGATCAACGTCAAGGGCGTGGACAAGGACCGGGTGGAGTCCTGCGTCGAGCTGCAGGCCGCGCTCGCCGCGGCGGAGGCCGAGCTCGGCACCACCGGCCGGGTGCTGCTGCGCAAGTCCGGCACCGAGCCGCTGGTGCGGGTGATGGTCGAGGCGGTCGGCCACGAGCAGGCGCAGGACGTCTGCCAGCGGCTCGCCGACGCGGTGCGGCTGCACCTGGGCTGAGGCCGGGCCGGGGGAGGGGCCGTCCCTCCCCCGGCGCGGGCTCAGAGCTTGCGCAGCAGCGCCCGGCGGACCTTGTGGTCCTGGCCCTTCTGCAGGACCAGGGTGGCCCGGCCGCGGGTGGGCAGCACGTTCTCCAGCAGGTTGGGCCGGTTGATGGTCCGCCAGACCTGGCGGCCGTAGTCCATCGCCTCCTCCTCGGGCACCTCGGTGAAGCGCCGGAAGTAGGAGTTCGGGTCCTGGAAGGCGGTCTGCCGCAGCTTGCGGAACCGGTCCAGGTACCAGGCCTCGATGTCGTCGGTCCGGGCGTCGACGTAGATCGAGAAGTCGAAGTAGTCGGCGACCGCCATCCGGGTCCGCCCGTCGGTGCCCGGCAGGGCCGGCTGCAGCACGTTCAGGCCCTCGACGATCAGGATGTCGGGGCGCTCCACCACCAGCTGCTCGTCCGGCACGATGTCGTACACCAGGTGCGAGTACACCGGCGCGGTGACCCGCTCCTTGCCGGCCTTCACGTCCGCGACGAAGCGCATCAGCGCCCGGCGGTCGTACGACTCGGGGAAGCCCTTGCGGGCCATCAGGCCGCGCCGGCGCAGCTCCGCGTTGGGGAGCAGGAAGCCGTCGGTAGTGACCAGCTCGACCCGGGGGTGTTCGGGCCAGCGGGCCAGCAACGCCTGCAGCAGCCGGGCCGTGGTGGACTTGCCGACCGCGACCGAGCCGGCCACGCCGATGATGAACGGGGTGCGCACCCGCTCGGTGTCCGGCGTGTCGAGGAAGCTCCCGATCGCGCCGCGCAGCTCGTGGGTGGCGTGTACGTACAGGTTCAGCAGGCGCGACAGCGGCAGGTAGACGTCCCGGACCTCGTCGAGGTCCAGGGCCGTGCCGAGCCCGCGCAGGCGCTCGACCTCCTCGGCGGTCAGCGGCAGCGGGGTGCGCTCGCGCAGCGCGCTCCACTCGGCGCGGTCCAGATCCACGTACGGGGAGGGGGTGGGCGCGGGGGGCGCACCCTTCGTACAGAGTTCGGTCAGCACGGTGTCCATTGTGGGCCGTCCGCAGGGTGCCGGGTGCTGTGGTGTCGGTCACCCGGTGTGGTCATCCGACCCCCCGGGGGTCGAACATCCGCACATATGCTGGCGCACATGTGCGGAATTGTTGGATATACGGGGCCACAATCGGCCCTCGACGTAGTGATCGCGGGACTGCGGAGGCTGGAGTACCGGGGTTACGACTCGGCCGGCGTCGCGGTCCAGACGGAGGGCGCCGCCGGGCAGTGGCTCCTCTCCACCGACAAGCGGGCCGGAAAGCTCGTCAACCTTGAGAAGTCGCTGGCCGAAACCCCTCTCCCGGCCGGCACCACGGGCATCGGACACACCCGGTGGGCCACCCACGGCGGCCCCACCGACGCCAACGCCCACCCCCACCTGGACGACCACCGCAAGGTCGCGGTGGTCCACAACGGCATCATCGAGAACTTCGCGCGGCTGCGCGCCGACCTCGCCGACCGGGGCCACACCCTCCGCTCCGAGACCGACACCGAGGTCGTCGCCCACCTGCTCGCCGAGGCCTACGACGGCGACCTGGCCGAGGCCATGCGCGCCGTCTGCCGCCAGCTCGACGGCGCCTTCACCCTGGTCGCGGTGCACGCCGACGCCCCCGGCACGGTGGTCGGCGCCCGCCGCAACTCGCCGCTGGTGGTCGGCGTCGGCGACGGCGAGAACTTCCTCGCCTCGGACGTCGCCGCGTTCATCGCGCACACCCGCGAGGCCGTCGAGCTCGGCCAGGACCAGGTGGTCGAGCTGCGCCCCGAGGGCGTCACGGTCACGAACTTCGACGGCACCCCCGCCGAGGTCCGCGAGTACCACGTCGACTGGGACGCCTCGGCCGCCGAGAAGGGCGGCTACGACTACTTCATGCTCAAGGAGATCGCCGAGCAGCCGAAGGCCGTCGCCGACACCCTCCTCGGCCGGATCGGCACCGACGGCCGGCTCACCCTCGACGAGCTGCGCATCCCCGACCAGGTGCTGCGCGAGGTCGACAAGGTGGTGATCGTCGCCTGCGGCACCGCGTTCCACGCCGGCATGATCGCCAAGTACGCGATCGAGCACTGGACCCGCGTCCCCTGCGAGGTCGAGGTCGCCAGCGAGTTCCGCTACCGCGACCCGATCATGGACGACCGCACCCTGGTGATCGCCATCTCGCAGTCCGGCGAGACCATGGACACCCTGATGGCGCTGCGGCACGCCCGCGAGCAGGGCGCCAAGGTGCTGGCGATCTGCAACACCAACGGCTCGACCATCCCGCGCGAGTCCGACGCCGTCCTCTACACCCACGCCGGCCCCGAGGTCGCGGTCGCCTCCACCAAGGCGTTCCTCACCCAGCTGGTCGCCTGCTACCTGGTCGCCCTCTACCTGGGCCAGGTGCGCGGCACCAAGTGGGGTGACGAGATCTCCTCCGTCATCCGCGAACTCGGCGACGCCCCCCGGCAGGTCGAGCAGGTCCTCGGCACCATGGAGCCCGTCCGCGAGCTCGCCCGCTCGCTGGCCGACGCCCGCTCGGTGCTCTTCCTCGGCCGGCACGTCGGCTACCCCGTGGCCCTGGAGGGCGCGCTCAAGCTCAAGGAGCTCGCCTACATGCACGCCGAGGGCTTCGCCGCCGGCGAGCTCAAGCACGGCCCGATCGCCCTGATCGAGGAGGGCCTGCCGGTGGTCGTGGTGGTGCCCTCGCCGCGCGGCCGCTCGGTCCTGCACGACAAGATCGTCTCCAACATCCAGGAGATCCGGGCCCGCGGCGCCAGGACCATCGTGATCGCCGAGGAGGGCGACGAGGCCGTCGTCCCCTACGCCGACCACCTGATCCGCATCCCGGCCACCCCGACCCTGCTCCAGCCCCTGGTCTCCACCGTCCCGCTCCAGGTCTTCGCCTGCGAGCTGGCCACCGCCAAGGGCCACGAGGTCGACCAGCCGCGCAACCTGGCCAAGTCCGTCACGGTCGAGTAGCCCGCGTATCGTCCATCCCCGGGGCGGTCGGCCCGTCCCGGGGACGGACGAGGGAGTACGCAGGTGATCATCGGGGTCGGCATCGACGTGGCGGACATCGGACGGTTCGAACAGTCCCTGGAACGCACCCCCGGGCTCGCCGAACGCCTCTTCACCCCCGCCGAACTCACCCTCCCCTCCGGCCAGCGCCGCGGCACCGCCTCGCTGGCCGCCCGGTTCGCCGCGAAGGAGGCCGTCGCCAAGGCCCTCGGCGCCCCGCCCGGCCTGCGCTGGGAGGACGCCGAAGTCCGGGTCGAGGAGTCCGGCCGCCCCCTGCTCCACATCACCGGCACCGTCGAGGCCCGCGCCGCCGCGCTCGGCGTCACCTCCTGGCACGTCTCGCTCAGCCACGACGCGGGCGTCGCCTCGGCGGTGGTCATCGCCGAAGGCTGAGACGTTTCGGGAGCGCGCGCATTCAGGGGCCCGGGGAACGGCGGGTCCGTGCTGCTGGTGGTCGGAGCCCACCGGAGGTTCGTGCTGCTGCGTGTCTTCAACGGAACCGGAAGCAGATGCGCGCCACGGCAGTGAACCGGCAGCAGCCTGGGCCTCGCCGTTCCCCGAGCCCCTGGTGGTGCTCCTCCCCCCCCGAGAACGGAGAATCCGCATGCGCCACGCCCACACCGTCGAGCAGGTCCGCGCCGCCGAGGCCGCGCTGATGGCACGGTTGCCGGAGGGGACGCTGATGCAGCGGGCCGCCGCCGGGCTGGCCGCGGTCTGTGCCGGGTTGCTGCCCCGGGTGTACGGGAGCCGGGTGCTGGTGCTGGCCGGGTCGGGGGACAACGGGGGCGACGCCCTCTTCGCGGCCGCCCGGCTGGCCCGGCGCGGGGCCCGCGCCGAGGCGCTGCTGCTGGACCCGGCGAAGGCGCACACCGGGGGCCTGGCCGCGCTGCTCGCCGCCGGCGGGCGGGTCACCGCGGACCCGGACGCCTTCGGCCGGGCCGACCTGGTGCTGGACGGCATCGTCGGCATCGGCGGCCGCGGCCCGCTGCGCCCGGCCGCCGCCCCGTTCGCCACCGCGCCGCGCCGCGGCCGCGTGGTCGCCGTGGACGTCCCGTCCGGGGTGGACCCGGACACCGGAGAGGTCGCCGGGCCCGCGCTGCGCGCCGACGTCACGGTCTGCTTCGGCACCCACAAGCCCGGCCTGCTGATCGACCCCGGCGCCGGGTACGCGGGCGTCGTCCACCTGGTCGGCCTCGGGCTCGACCTGCCGCCCGCCCCCGTCGAGGCGCTCCAGCGGGCCGAGTTGGCCGCGCTGCTGCCCGTCCCCGGCGCGGAGAGCGACAAGTACCGGCGCGGGGTGGTCGGCGTCGCCGCCGGGTCCGCCCGCTACCCGGGCGCGGCCGTGCTGGCCGTCGCCGGGGCGCTGTACGGCGGCGCCGGGGCGGTGCGCTACACCGGGCACGCCGCCGCGGAGGTGGTCCGCCGCCACCCCGAGACGCTGGTCACCGAGGACGGCCCGGCCCGGGCCGGACGCGTCCAGGCGTGGGTGGTCGGCCCCGGCGGCGGCGCCGACGCCGAACGCGCGCTGCGCGAGGCGCTGGACACCGGCGTGCCCGTCCTGGCCGACGCCGACGCGCTCACCGAACTCGCCCGCCTCGGCCCGGCCGCGCTGGCCGGGCGGGACGCGCCCGTCCTGCTCACCCCGCACGCCGGGGAGGCGGCCCGGCTGCTCGCGGGCGTCGACGAGGAGGCCGACGCCGAGGAGGTCGCCGCCCGGCGGCTGTGGGCGGCCCGGCTGCTCGCCGCGAGGTACCGGGCGACGGTGCTGCTCAAGGGCTCCACGACGGTCGTCGCCGACCCGGACGGCCGGGCCCGGGTCAACTCCACCGGCACCGGCTGGCTCGGCACCGCGGGCAGCGGCGACGTCCTCTCCGGCCTGGCCGGCTCCCTGCTCGCCACCGGCCTCACCCCGCTGGACGCCGCCTCCGCCGCGGCCCACCTGCACGGCCTGGCCGGCCGCCACGCGGCGGGCGACGGCGCCCCGATCACGGCCCTGGACCTGGCGGGAGCGCTCCATCAGGCATGGGGGACGATCCAGGGGCCCGGGGAACGGCGAGAGCCCCGCCGGGGGCTCGGGGAACGGCGAGCCCGGGTCTGCTGACGGTGCACTGCCGTTGCGCGCGTCGGCTTCCGGTTCGGTTGAAGACACGCAGCAGCACAAACCTTCGATGGGCTCCGGCCGTCAGCAGCACGAGCCCGCCGTTCCCCGGGCCCCTGATTTCGCCTCCCGCCGTCCCCGAGCCCCCGAATGCGCGCCCTGAATACCGACCCTCCGGCCGCGGTCTGGGAGACTGATACGCGATGACGACTGCGAACACCACCGGGACGCCCGCGCTGGCCCAGGGAGCGCGGGCCGAGGCGACCATCGACCTGGCCGCGCTGCGCGACAACCTGGCCGCGTTGCGGGCCCGTACCGACGGGCCTGAGCTGATGGCGGTGGTCAAGGCGGACGCCTACGGCCACGGCGCGCTCAGGTGCGCCCGGGAGGCCGTCGCGGCCGGGGTCGGCTGGCTGGGGACGGCGACGCCGGAGGAGGCGCTCGCGCTGCGGGCCGCCGGGATCGGACCGGAGCAGGTCCGGATCCTGTGCTGGCTGTGGACGCCGGGCGGGCCGTGGGCGCGGGCGCTGCGGGAGTCGGTGGACATCTCGGTGAGCGGCCAGTGGGCGCTGGACGAGCTGCTCGCCGCCGTCCGGGAGACCGGGATCCCGGCCCGGGTGCACCTGAAGGCCGACACGGGGCTGGGCCGCAACGGCTGCCAGCCGCACGACTGGCCGGACCTGGTGGAGAACGCCGTCAAGGCGCAGGCGGACGGCCTGCTGCGGGTGGTCGGCGTCTGGTCGCACTTCGCGGCGGCCGACGAGCCCGGGCACCCGTCGATCCAGGCCCAGCTGGACTCGTTCGCGCAGGCCCTGGCGTTCGCCGAGCGGGCCGGCGTCGATCCCGAGGTGCGGCACCTGGCGAACTCCCCGGCGACGCTGCTGCTGCCGCAGTCGCACTACGACCTGGTCCGGCCCGGCCTGGCGATGTACGGCCTGTCGCCCGTCCCGGAGGTCGGCGCGCCCGCCGACTTCGGGCTGCGCCCGGTGATGTCGCTGGCGGCCCGGCTGGCGCTGGTCAAGCAGGTCCCCGGCGGTCACGGCATCTCGTACGGGCACCACTACACGACCTCCGGCCGGACCACGCTCGGCCTGGTGCCGCTCGGCTACGCGGACGGCGTGCCGCGGCACGCCAGCAACACCGGCCCGGTGCAGATCGGGTCGAGCTGGTACCGGGTGGCCGGGCGGGTCGCGATGGACCAGTTCGTCGTCGACCTCGGCGGGGACACCCCGGAGATCGGCGAGGAGGTGCTGCTGTTCGGTTCCGGCGAGCGGGGCGAGCCCACCGCCGAGGACTGGGCGCGGGCCTGCGGCACCATCGCGTACGAGATCATCACCCGGATCGGGGGGCGGGTCCCGCGGCGCTACGTCGGCGGGCTGCGGGGGTGACGGATGGCTGAGGAGTCCTCCTCCGGCGGGGTGTCCCGGGCCGGGCTGATCGGCATCTCGCTGGGCGTGCTGGCGGCCGGGGCGGCCGCCGGGGTGGCGATCGAGCGGCTGACGGTCGGGAGAGCGATGCGCAGGCGGGCCCGCGAGGAACTGGACGCGGCGGCCGCCTTCGGCTCGCTGCGCGGCACCGCGACGACCGTGCCCGCCGCCGACGGCACCGAGCTGTACGTCGAGGTCGACGAGGCGCCGCCCGGCGCCGGGCCGACCGTGGTGTTCTGCCACGGCTACTGCCTCAACCAGGACAGCTGGCACTTCCAGCGGGCCGCGCTGCGCGGCGCGCTGCGCACCGTGTTCTGGGACCAGCGCAGCCACGGCCGCTCCGAGCGCTCCCGCTCGTACCTGGCCGGCGAGGCCGCCTCGATCGACGGGCTCGGCGCCGACCTGAAGGCGGTGCTGGACGCGGTCGTGCCCGAGGGGCCGATCGTGCTGGTCGGGCACTCGATGGGCGGGATGACGGTGATGGCGCTCGCCGACCGGCACCCCGAGCTGTTCGGGCCCGGCGGCCGGGTGGCGGGCGTCGCGCTGGTCGGCACCCTGGCGGGCGACTGGGACGCGGTGCCGCTGGGCCTGCCCGCGGTCGGCGCCAAGGTGGTCAAGCGGGTCGCGCCCGGGGTGATAAGGGCGCTGGGCCGTCAGGTCCAACTGGTCGAGGCGACCCGGCGCTGGGGCTCCGACCTGGCCGCGGTGTTCTACCGGCGGTTCTCGTTCGGCGGCAAGGACGTCGACCCGGCGGTCGTCCGGTTCGCCGAGCAGCTGCTGGACGCCACCCCGATCGACGTGGTCGCCGAGTTCTACCCGACGTTCTCCGCGCACGACAAGCGCGCCGCGCTGGCCGCCCTGGAGGGCCTGCCGGTCCTCGTGCTGGCCGGCACCAAGGACCTGCTGACCCCGCCCGAGTACTCCGAGGCGATCGCCGCCGCGCTGCCCGGCGCCCGGCTGGTGCTGGTCGAGGGCGCCGGGCACCTGGTGATGCTGGAGCGCCCCGGCACCGTCGACCGGGAGCTGGCCGGGCTGCTGGAGCGCGCCGCCGAACGGGCCGGGACGGGCCCGCTGCCGGACGCGCTGCGGGAGCGGGCGCAGCAGCCGGCCGAGGACTGAGCGGAGCGCTTCGCCCGGTGTGGCACCTTATGGAGTGGCCGCAACGATCGAAGAAGGACGCCATGGGTTCGCAGACCACTCTGACCGTCGAAACCGCGGAGCGGATGACCGGCCTCGGCCGGCGCCTGGCCGCCCTGCTGCGCCCCGGCGACCTGGTGCTGCTCTCGGGGGAGCTGGGCGCGGGCAAGACCACGCTGACCCGCGGCCTGGGCGAGGGCCTGGGGGTGCGCGGCGCGGTCACCTCGCCGACCTTCGTGATCGCCCGGGTGCACCCCTCGCTGACCGGCGGCCCGGCGCTGGTGCACGTGGACGCGTACCGGCTGGGCGGCGGGCTGGACGAGATGGAGGACCTCGACCTGGACGTGTCGCTGCCCGAGTCGGTGGTGGTGGTCGAGTGGGGCGAGGGCAAGGTCGAGGAGCTGTCCGAGGACCGGCTGGAGATCCGGATCGAGCGGACCCTCGGCGGCGAGGCGGTGGACGCGCCGGACGAGGAGGCGGACGGGCGGCGGGTCACCCTCACCGGGCTGGGCGGTCGCTGGGACGGCGCGGAACTCACCGGATTGGGTGAGAACTGAGCCGGGTTTCCGACAGCGCGTCGGGAAACGGTTGCGGCGCACCGCGCGGGCGTGATGGGATGGCGTCAGCAGGTTAGGTATGCCTAACTAGGGAGGCGCCCGATGCCGAGCACACCCCCCACCGAGAACACCGAGAACGCCGGGGCCCGTCCGGGGCCGATGCCCGCCGCCACCGCCGAGCCCGGCCCGCCGCGCACCGCCGCCGGGCCGGTGCCGATGCGCGTCCTGCTGGCCGCCGGCCGGGCCGCCGAGGCGGTCTCCACTCCGCCGGAGCGCCGCGCCGCGTAGCGCCGCGGGCCGCCGATCAGGCGACCACGACCACCCGGGTGCCGTTCGGCGCGAAGTCCCACAGCGCCTGGCCGTCCGCCCGGGTGGCCCGGATGCCGCCGGTCTTCTTCTTCGGGTCCTGCGACGGGGCCGGGGCCTTCTCGTCCACCAGCGCGCTGAAGCCGAACACCGTGCCCGACTGCTGGGCGAACCGCACCACGTGCTCGATCTGCCGCCCGTCGGTGCCGGTGCCCGCCGCGGTCCGGCTGGCGACGCTGTAGGTGCCCGCCGCGGGCAGGGTGTTGCCCGGCACCACCTTGAACGAGGCCAGCACCGGGTTCGGCTTCTTCGGGTCGACCAGCCACACCTGCTGGTCCTTCAGCGAGTACACCACCCGCACCCCCGTGCCGGAATCGGCGGGCAGCGGCGGCGGGGTCGGCCGGCCGCTCTCCGGGGCGGAGGCCGAGGGGGCGGCGCTCGACGCTGACGGCACGGCCGCCACCGCGCGCGAGGCCGCGCCGTTCGCCTGGAAGGCCAGCAGCCCGATCACCGCCAGGGCGCCCAGGGTCAGCCCGCCGACCACCACACCAGGACCCAGCTTCGCCACGTCAGCTCCTCAACGCTCCGCGCCGCACCGTATCGACCTCAGCGAAGCCCATCGTGCCAGGTGCGGACCGCCGTTCCGGCCTCTTGGCGATCGTGTGTTCCCGGCCGGGGCGGTGCCGGCGCGGGCGCGGTGCGGGCCCCGGGGGCGGACCCTCTAACCTTGGACCCGTGCTCCTCCTCGCCTTCGACACCGCCACCCCCGCCGTCACCGCCGCCGTCCACGACGGCGGGAAGGTGCTCGCCGAGTCCTACGAGGTCGACGCCCGGCGGCACGGCGAACTGCTGCTGCCCACCGTCGCGGCCGTGCTGCGCGCCGCCGGCGTGGACAAGCGCGAGCTGACCGCCGTCGCCGTCGGGGTCGGCCCCGGCCCGTACACCGGCCTGCGGGTCGGCCTGGTCACCGCCGCCGCCCTCGGCGACGCGCTCGGCCTGCCCGTGCACGGCGTCTGCACCCTGGACGCGATCGCCCACCAGGCCCGCACCGAGGGCCTGGAGGGGGCGTTCACCGTCGCGACCGACGCGCGCCGCAAGGAGGTCTACTGGGCCTCCTACGACGCCGACGGCGCCCGGGTGAGCGGCCCCGCGGTGGACCGCCCGGCCGAGATCGAGCCCGGCGACCGGACGGTCGGCGCGGGCGCCCTGCTGTACGCGCTGCCCGCGGCGAGCGGCCCCGAGCACGTCTCGGCGGGCGCGCTGGCCGACTTCGCGGTCCGCGAGCTGGCGGCCGGCCGGGAGCTGCTGCCGAACGCCCCGCTGTACCTGCGGCGGCCGGACGCGCAGGTGCCCGCGGGCTACAAGGCGGTGCTCCCGGCATGACGCCCCCCTGGGCCGGGACGGTCGGCCGGCGTGGCTAGGTACGCGCTGCGTCCCATGCGGTGGTGGGACATCGAGCCCGTCATGGTGCTGGAGCACCGGCTGTTCCCCGAGGACGCGTGGTCGCGCGGGATGTACTGGTCGGAGCTGGCCGAGGCGCACCCGGGCGGGAGCCGGCACTACGTGGTGGCCGTGGACGGGGCCGGGGCGGTCGTCGGGTACGCCGGGCTGATGGCGGTCGGGTCGGACGGCGACGTGCAGACGATCGCGGTGGACTCCGGCCACCAGGGGGCGGGCCTCGGCGGGATGCTGCTGGCGGAGCTGACCGCGGAGTCGGTCCGGCGCGGCTGCGCCGAGCTGCTGCTGGAGGTGCGGGTGGACAACCTGCGCGCGCAGCGGCTGTACGAGCGGTTCGGGTTCGAGCCGGTCGGGATCCGGCGGGGCTACTACCAGCCCGCCAACGTGGACGCACTGGTGATGCGTCTGGACCACCTGGCAAGTGACGCAAGCGATCTGAAGGATCATCACAATGGCTGACGAACCCCTCGTCCTCGGCATCGAGACCTCCTGCGACGAGACCGGCGTCGGCATCGTCCGCGGCACCACGCTGCTGGCCGACGCGGTCGCCTCCAGCGTCAACGACCACGCCCGGTACGGCGGCGTCGTGCCGGAGATCGCCAGCCGGGCGCACCTGGAGGCGATGGTCCCGACCATCCGGCGGGCGCTGGACACCGCCGGGATCAAGGCGAGCGACCTGGACGGCATCGCGGTCACCGCGGGCCCCGGCCTGGCGGGCGCGCTGCTGGTGGGCGTGAGCGCCGCCAAGGCGTACGCGTGGGCGCTGGACAAGCCGCTGTACGGGGTGAACCACCTGGCCTCGCACATCTGCGTGGACCAGCTGGAGCACGGCCGGCTGCCGGAGCCGACGATGGCGCTGCTGGTCTCCGGCGGGCACTCCTCGCTGCTGCTCAGCAGCGACATCACCTCCGACGTGCGGCCGCTGGGCGCGACCATCGACGACGCGGCGGGCGAGGCGTTCGACAAGGTGGCGCGGGTGCTCGGGCTGGGCTTCCCGGGCGGACCGGTGGTGGACCGGATGGCGAAGGACGGCGACGGGAAGGCGATCGCCTTCCCGCGCGGCCTGAACAACGCGGGGGACCCGGCGTACGACTTCTCGTTCTCCGGCCTGAAGACCGCCGTGGCGCGCTGGGTGGAGGCCAAGCGGCGGGCCGGGGAGGAGGTGCCGGTGGCGGACGTCGCGGCGTCCTTCCAGGAGGCGGTCACCGACGTGCTGACCCGCAAGGCGGTGCGGGCGTGCAAGGACAACGGCGTCGACCACCTGATGATCGGCGGCGGCGTGGCGGCCAACTCGCGGCTGCGCGAGATGGCGCAGCAGCGTTGCGACCGGGCGGGCATCGTGCTGCGGGTGCCGCGGCCGGGCCTGTGCACCGACAACGGCGCGATGGTGGCGGCGCTCGGCTCGGAGATGGTCTGGCGCGACCGCGCCCCGTCCTCCTTCGACCTGTCGGCGGACTCCTCGCTGCCGGTCACCGAGACCCACGTCCCGGGCACCGGGCACGAGCACTTCCACGCGCACGCGCACGAGGCGCTGAAGTGACCCTGGCGGCGATGTGGGAGGCCCGGGCCGCCGACGGCCTGGGCGCCGAACTGCACGCCTGGGCACGGGAGTCCGCGCTGCCCGCGGTGCGCGGCGCGGCCGGTCTGGAGCGGGTGGAGCTGTTCACCGCGCCGGGCGAGCGGGTGCTGCTGATCGCGCTGTGGACGGGCGAGCCGGTGCCGGTGCCGGAGCCGCCCGCGCACCTGCTGGCCCGGCCGGTGCACCGCTGGACCTTCACCCGCACGGACGCGGGGTAGCAACCGGGCAGTCCGATCCGATCGTCCTATTATCGACACGCGTGTCGAGGACGAGCGGGGGACATCGGTGAAGCAGCGGGTGCGGGTCGGGTACGGGGTGGGCGCCCTCGCGGTGCTGCTGGCGGCCGGCGGGTGCAGCAGCGGCCCGGAGCCCGCCGGCTCCCCGGCCGTCCCGGCCAAGCCGGTCGCCGCCACCTCCCCGGCCGCCCCCGCCGCCGGCTCGCCCTCGGCGGCGGCCCAGGACGCGGTGCCCGAGGCCGCCTGGGCGAAGTGGGGCCTCAAGCCGATGCCCAAGGCGCCCGCGCCGCCCGCCGTCCCGCCGATCAAGCTCACCAGGACCGGCACCGTGCCGGTGTTCAGCGAAGTCCCGACCTCCGACAAGGTCGTGTTCGTCACCATCGACGACGGGGCCGAGAAGGACCCGGAGTTCGTCGAGATGCTCACCGAGCTGAAGGTGCCGGTCACGATGTTCCTGACCAAGGACATCGTCAAGAACGACTACGCCTACTTCAAGCCGCTGCAGGCGCTCGGCAACAGCATCCAGAACCACACCGTCAGCCACCCGGTGATGAGCAAGCTCCCGGCCGCCCAGCAGAAGGCGCAGGTCTGCGACGACCAGGCGGCCCTCACCGAGCAGTACGGCACCGCCCCGTACCTGTTCCGCCCGCCCTACGGCGACGGCGCCAACACCGCCGCCCTGAACGCCGCCGTCCAGGAGTGCGGGCCGCGCGCCGTCGTGCTGTGGCGGGAGTCCATGCAGATCCACGACATGCAGTACCAGGCCGCCGACAAGAAGCTGCGCAACGGCGACATCATCCTCGCCCACTTCCGCGGCCCGTCCGAGCTCAAGGGCGAGACCATGACCCGGATGTTCGGCGAACTGCTCTCCCGGATCCAGGAGCAGGGCTTCGCGGTCGCCCGCCTCGACGACTACGTCGCCCGGCCCACCGGCTGACCCAGCATCATCACCGGGCCGGCCGCGGTGCGGGCCACGAGCACCGTCACCGCGTTCGGCCCGGCCGGCTTCAGCTGCCGCCGCAGCTCCTCCGGGACGACCGACGCCCCGCGCTTCTTGATCACCACGGTGCCGATCCGGCGCTCCTTCACCAGCGCCTTCAGCCGCTTCACCTGGAACGGCAGCACGTCGGTCAGCTCGTACGCCTGCGCGTACGGCGTCGGCCGCAGCTCGTCCGAGGTGACGTAGGCGATCATCGGGTCGATCAGCCGCCCGTCCACCGCCGCCACCACCTCGGCGACCATCCGGCCGCGGATCACCGCCCCGTCCGGCTCGTACAGGTAGCGGCCCACCGGGCCCACCGGCGGGGCGGGCAGCGCGCCGCCGGACAGCGAGTGCGGGCCGGGCAGCAGCGTCGCCCGGTACGGCTCGGCGGCGGCCGTGCCGAACCACAGCACCGCCTCCTTCACCTCGCCCCGGTCCGACACCCACTCCGCCTCGGCGCCCTCCGGCACCAGCTCGTGCGGGATGCCCGGCGCCACCTTCAGCGCGCCGAACGGGGCGCCGCGGGCCGCCTCCACCGCCCAGGACAGCGGCGGCGAGTACGCCTGGGGATCGAACACCCGGCCGTGCGAGGTGCGCCGCGCCGGATCGGTGAACACCGCGTCGAAGCCCGCCGTGTCGACGTCCGCGACGTCCGCCCGGCGGACCTCCACCAGATCGGCCACGCCCAGCGCCGCCGCGTTCGCCCGGGCCACCTCGCAGGTGAGCCCGTCCCGGTCGACCGCCAGCACCGCGATCCCGGCCCGGGCCAGCGCGACGGCGTCCCCGCCGATCCCGCAGCACAGGTCGGCCAGCCGCCGCACCCCCAGCGCCGCGAACCGGCCCGCCCGCCACTCGGCCACCGAACGCCGGGTCGCCTGCTCCACCCCGTGCTGGGTGAAGTACATCGCGTCCGCGTCCGCCCCGAACTTCGCCCGGGCCCGCTGCCGCAGCCGGGCCTGCTCGAACGCCGCCCGCACCAGCTCCGCCGGGTACTCCCGCCGCAGCCTGGTCGCCAGCGCCAGCTCCCCGGCCGCCGTGAACCCCCGCAACTCGGCCAGCAGCGCCTGCCCCTGCTCGGTCAGCAGCGCCCGGAACGACTCGATCTCCACCGGGCCATTGTCCCGGGTCGGACCAGTGCCCGAGCACCGCGCCCGCCCCGCCGCGAGGAGCGCGTCCCGTCCGCGGACGGCCGCTTCTTCGCCATCTGCCCATCTTGGCAAGGGAATTCGCGCAGCTGTTGAGTATCCGCACCGGGAACGGCCCGGCATCGAACGGAAACTCGAATCCGACGTCGTTGGCACTCTGGTTGACTGAGTGCTAACGGCGTCCTAAGGTCGTCTCTGGCACTCCCCCCAGGGAGAGTGCTAACGCGATGAAGCGTGTCCGACCCCCGCGACGGCGGCCGCGCAGACTTCGCCACCTACCTGTTAGACAACCCCGTAATCTCCGAAGGGGAGCTCGGACGTGACCACCAGCAGCAAGGTTGCCATCAAGCCGCTTGAGGACCGCATCGTGGTCCAGCCGCTCGACGCCGAGACCACCACCGCCTCCGGCCTGGTGATCCCGGACACCGCCAAGGAGAAGCCCCAGGAGGGCGTCGTCCTGGCCGTCGGCCCGGGCCGCTTCGAGGACGGCCAGCGTCTGCCGCTCGACGTCGCCGTCGGTGACATCGTCCTGTACTCGAAGTACGGCGGCACCGAGGTGAAGTACCAGGGCGAGGAGTACCTCGTCCTCTCGGCCCGCGACGTCCTCGCGATCATCGAGAAGTAAAGACGTCCGTGCAGTAAGACGTCCCAGCCCCGCCCCGGAACCGTGTCAGCACTGACAGGGGCCCGGGGCGCGGTTGTTGCTCCACGTACGCAGACCTACCCCTGAGGAAACGGGACCATGGCGAAGACCCTGCAGTTCGACGAGGACGCCCGCCGCTCGCTGGAGCGCGGTGTCAACAAGCTGGCCGACACCGTCAAGGTGACCATCGGCCCCAAGGGCCGCAACGTCGTCATCGACAAGAAGTTCGGCGCCCCCACCATCACCAACGACGGTGTGACCATCGCCCGCGAGGTCGAGCTCGACGACCCGTACGAGAACCTCGGCGCGCAGCTGGTCAAGGAGGTCGCCACCAAGACCAACGACGTCGCGGGCGACGGCACCACCACCGCCACCGTGCTGGCCCAGGCCCTGGTCAACGAGGGCCTGCGCAACGTCGCCGCGGGCGCCGGCCCGGCCGCCCTGAAGAAGGGCATCGACAAGGCCGTCGCCGCCGTCTCCGAGCACCTGCTCTCGGTGGCCCGCGAGATCGAGGGCAAGGACGACATCGCCGCCGTCGCCTCCCTCTCCGCCCAGGACACCCAGGTCGGCGAGCTGATCGCCGAGGCGATCGACAAGGTCGGCAAGGACGGTGTGATCACCGTCGAGGAGTCCAACACCTTCGGCGTCGAGCTTGAGTTCACCGAGGGCATGCAGTTCGACAAGGGCTACCTGTCGCCGTACTTCGTCACCGACGCGGAGCGCCAGGAAGCCGTCCTGGAGGACCCGTACGTCCTGATCAACCAGGGCAAGATCTCCTCCATCCAGGAGCTCCTGCCGCTGCTGGAGAAGGTCCTGCAGGCCGGCGGCTCCCGCCCGCTGCTGATCATCGCCGAGGACGTCGACGGCGAGGCCCTCTCCACCCTGGTGGTCAACAAGATCCGCGGCACCTTCAACGCGGTCGCGGTCAAGGCCCCCGGCTTCGGCGACCGCCGCAAGGCCATCCTCGGCGACATCGCCACCCTCACCGGCGGCCAGGTCGTCTCCGAGGAGGTCGGCCTCAAGCTCGACCAGGTCGGCCTGGACGTGCTCGGCACCGCCCGCCGCATCACCGTCACCAAGGACGAGACCATCGTCGTCGACGGCGCCGGCGACTCCGCCGAGGTCGCGGGCCGGGTGGCCCAGATCAAGGCCGAGATCGCCAACACCGACTCCGACTGGGACCGCGAGAAGCTCCAGGAGCGCCTCGCCAAGCTGGCCGGCGGCGTCTGCGTGATCAAGGTCGGCGCGGCCACCGAGGTCGAGCTCAAGGAGCGCAAGCACCGCCTGGAGGACGCCATCTCGGCGACCCGCGCCGCGGTCGAGGAGGGCATCGTCGCCGGCGGCGGCGCCTCGCTCGTGCACGCCGCGAAGGTCCTGGAGGACGGCCTCGGCCTGTCCGGCGACGAGGCCACCGGTGTCGCCGTGGTCCGCAAGGCGCTCGCCGAGCCGCTGCGCTGGATCGCCCAGAACGCCGGCCTGGAGGGCTACGTCATCACCTCCAAGGTCTCCGAGCTGGAGCCCGGCCAGGGCTACAACGCCGCCACCGGCGAGTACGGCGACCTGGTCAAGGCCGGCGTCATCGACCCGGTCAAGGTCACCCGCTCCGCCCTGGAGAACGCCGCCTCCATCGCCTCCCTGCTGCTCACCACCGAGACCCTCGTGGTGGAGAAGAAGGAAGAGGAGGAGGCCGCGGGCCACGGCCACTCGCACGGCGGCCACGGCCACAGCCACTGAAACGGCTAGCCGGCAGGCACTGAAGGGCGCGAGGAACCGCGCGACCGACCACGCACTCCCGTAGTGCGGGGCTCGGGCCGCGGGGCCTCGCGCCCTTTCGCGTTCCGCCGTTTTCCGGCTCCCCTAGAGTTGAAGCGTGATCGAAGCCCGCCACCTCCGTGTCCTGCACGCCGTCGCCCGGACCGGGTCGTTCTCCGCCGCGGCGCGCGAACTGGGGTGCACGCAGCCGGCGGTGAGCCAGCAGATGAAGGCGCTGGAGAAGGCGGTCGACACCCCGCTGGTGGTGCGGGCGGGGCGGGAGATGCAGCTGAGCGAAGCCGGGCGGGTGCTGCTGCGGCACGCGGACGGGATCCTCGCGGGGCTGTCGGCCGCGGAGGAGGAGGTCGCGGCGATCGCCGGGCTGCGGGCCGGGCGGGTGCGGCTGGTCTCGTTCCCGACGGCCAGTTCGACGCTGGTGCCGCGGTCGGTGGCGCAGGTGCGGGCGGCGCACCCGGGGGTGCGGGTCTCGCTGGTGGAGGCGGAGCCGGTCCAGGCGCTGGCGATGCTGCGCGGCGGGGAGTGCGAGGTGGCGCTGGCGTTCCGGTACCCGGACTCGCAGGGCGGGCCGAGCCTGCCGTCCCCGCACGCGACGCTGCGCGAGGCGCGGGCCGAGGCGGCGCTGGAGGCGGCGGCGACGGCGGCCGCGAACGACTGGTCGGACCTGGTGGTGCGCCCGCTGCTGGACGACCCGATGGTGGGGCTGGTCCCGGCGGGGCACCCGCTGGCGGAGCGGGGCGAGGACGCACCGGTGGACCTGGCGGAGCTGGCGGGGGAGCAGTGGATCGCGGGCTGCCCGCAGTGCCGGGGGCACCTGGTGGAGCTGTGCACGGACGCGGGTTTCGCGCCGGCGATCGAGTTCGCCACGGACGACTACCCGGCGGTGGTGGGCCTGGTCGGCGCGGGCCTGGGGGTGGCGGTGCTGCCGGGGCTGGCGCTGGAGTCGGTGCGGCACCCGGGGGTGGCGGCGGTGCCGGTGCGGGTGGCGTCGGGCGAGCCGGCCCGGCGGGAGGTGGTGGCGCTGACCCTGCCGGACCTCGCGGAGGTTCCGGCGGTGGCGCTGATGCTGGACCAGCTCGCGGCGGCGGCCGCCGCCCGCTGAGCGCGGCGCCGGCCGGGGACGGGCGGGCGGCGCGGCGGGGCGCGGTCCGCTGCGGCGGGGACGGCCGCGGCGGGACGGGCGGTCAGCGCCGGATGGTCTGCGGCATCGCCAGCGGTACCTCGGCCAGCCGGTTGCGGGAGCGGCCGAGCAGCTCCTCGCGCTCGTCCTCCGTCATGCCGCCCCAGACCCCGTAGGGCTCGCGGACGGCCAGGGCGTGGGCCGCGCACTGGGTGCGGACCGGGCAGCGCATGCAGACCTCCTTGGCGCTCGTCTCGCGGGAGGTCCGGGCCGCGCCGCGCTCGCCCTCGGGGTGGAAGAACAGCGAGCTGTCGACGCCGCGGCAGGCTGCGGAGAGCTGCCAGTCCCAGAGGTCTGCGTTGGGGCCGGGGAGGCGGGAGAAATCTGCCATGGTTCGTTCCCTTCATGGCTCGGGACCTGGCGGCTCGGTCGCGGTCGCTGCGGCGAGGCTGCACGGGGCCGGTACGGACACCTGGAAATATGACTTAAGCCAGCTACACGGACAAGTCACCCACACAGCGACGAATCAGTCAATGACCTGACAGAAGCTATAAAAACGGACAAAAGGGGCGATAGGTTTGAACCCGAATGCTCCATCGATCGGGTGTCCGACCGGGCGCGAGCGGCCCGCGGAGGGCGCGCGCGGCGCGGACACCGCGTGCGAGCTGCACAAAAGTGCGGCGCGTGCACCGCGAGGTGGCTCTTGTGTGATGGGTCGGCCACGTACAGTGGTGGAGATGGAGGTGAAGCCGTAACTCATTCGAGTGACGGTCGTTGGAAGTACGGAGGCGGTCAGAGGGCGCAGGACATCGGGAACGGTCGCGCAGCGAGGCGATCGGAACGGGTCCGTCCCGGGGCCGTGTCGGAGAGGTTCGTACCAGCCAGGAGGCTCAACGTGACGCGGATCAGCTGCGGAGGACGGTCATGACATCCGTACTCGTCTGCGACGATTCCCCGCTCGCCCGGGAGGCGCTTCGCCGTGCGGTGGCGACCGTGCCCGGCGTCGACCGGGTGACCACTGCGACGAACGGTGAGGAGGTCCTCCGCCGCTGGGTGGCCGACCGTTCCGATCTCGTTCTGATGGACGTCCGGATGCCCGGCCTCGGCGGGGTGGAGACGGTCCGCCGGCTGCTGTCGGCCGACCCGGGCGCCCGGATCATCATGCTCACCGTCGCCGAGGACCTGGACGGGGTGGCCCTCGCGGTCGCCGCCGGGGCCCGCGGCTACCTGCACAAGGACGCCTCGCGCGCCGAGCTGCGGGCCACCGTCACCCAGGCGCTGGCCGATCCGACCTGGCGCCTGGCGCCGCGCCGGCTGCGCAGCCCGGACATGGGCGCCGCGCCGACCCTGACGGCCCGTGAGATCCAGGTGCTGGAGGGGATGAGCCACGGCCGTTCCAACGCCGAGATCGGCCGCGAGCTGTTCCTGTCCGAGGACACCGTGAAGACGCACGCCAGGCGCCTGTTCAAGAAGTTGGGCGCCTCGGACCGCGCGCACGCGGTGGCGCTGGGCTTCCGTTGGGGCCTGGTCCGCTGAGCGGGCGCGCGAACTGCGCTCGCTCGGACGTGTGACGTTGTGGTCCCGAGGCTGCACCATGGAGTAGTGGAGCACCTCGGGGACCAGCGGACAGGCAGGGGAGGCGGCACGGTGCACGCGGCGACGGATAACGTTCCGATGCACAAGTCCGGACGCGGTGCCGCGTTTTCCGGCCCGACCAGGCACCATGGACCGATGCGTGACGACGAGGAGGCCGCCGGGCCCGACCCGGTGCAGCCCGCCCCCGGGGGTGCGGCTGCCGATCCGTCGTCGGCACCGGAGGGTGCGGTGACCGCGGCCGACGGCCCGTCGGGAGCGCCGGTCCGCCCGCCCGTCCTCGGCGCGGGGACGTCGCCGGAGGTGGCCGAACTGGTCGCCGCGGCGGTCCGCGGGGACGGCCCGGCGATCGAGGCGCTGCTCGGCTACGTGCTCCCGCTGGCGCTGCGGTACTGCCGCGGCCGGCTGGTGCGGCTGCCCGGCGGGGCCCGGCACCACGTGGACGACGTGGCCCAGGAGGTCTGCGTCGCGGTGCTTTGCGCACTGCCCCGCTACCGGGACACCGGGCGTCCGTTCGAGGCGTTCGTGTACGGGATCGCCGCGCACAAGATCGCCGACCTGCAGCGGGCCGCGATGCGCGGGCCCGGTTCGACGGTGATCCCGCCGGACGACCTGCCGGAGACGCCGGACGACTCGCTCGGGCCGGAGGAGCGGGCGCTGCTGTCCAGCGACGCCGAGTGGATCAAGGAGCTGCTGTCGTACCTGCCGGCCCGTCAGCGCGAGCTGGTGCTGCTGCGGGTGGCGGACGGGCTGTCGGCGGAGGAGACCGGCGAGGTGCTCGGCATGTCGCCCGGCGCGGTGCGGGTCGCCCAGCACCGGGCGCTGTCGCGGCTGCGGGCGCTGGCGGAGGAGACCGGCTGATCCCGGTCCGCGCTGCTGGACGCGCGTGGACGGCCGTCCGGGCCGGGGTGGAAGAAGCGCGGCCGACCGGGTGTTGTCAAGAGGGCGCGACGACCTACCCCGCGTCACCAGTACCATGGGGTATCGGCGCCTGGTCGGGTCGCCAAAGTTTCTCCGGTGCGCGCGGGGTTCCGTTGGAGGTTCCTCCAGGCACCGGGCGTCTTGGCGGCCGATGACAGCCGGGCGCCCGTGCGCAGAACGACGGCCCGCCACGGAAGGTTCCCCATGTCTTACAACGCCGCCGGCGTACCCGAGAAGTTCGCGATGCTCGGACTCACGTACGACGACGTCCTGCTGCTGCCCGGGGCCTCCGAGGTGCTGCCCAACCAGGTCGACACCTCCTCGCGGATCTCCCGGAACGTGCGGGTCAACATCCCGCTGCTGTCGGCGGCGATGGACAAGGTCACCGAGTCGCGGATGGCGATCGCGATGGCCCGCCAGGGCGGCGTCGGCGTCCTGCACCGCAACCTCTCGATCGAGGACCAGGTCAACCAGGTCGACCTGGTGAAGCGCTCCGAGTCCGGCATGGTCACCGACCCGATCACGGTCGGCCCGGAGGCGACGCTGGCCGAGGCCGACGCGCTGTGCGCCCGGTTCCGGATCTCCGGCGTGCCGGTGGCCACCCCCGAGGGCAAGCTGCTGGGCATCGTCACCAACCGCGACATGGCCTTCGAGACCGACCGCAGCCGCAAGGTCGGCGACATCATGACCCCGATGCCGCTGATCACCGGCAAGGTGGGCATCTCCGGCGAGGACGCGGTCGCGCTGCTGCGCCGCCACAAGATCGAGAAGCTGCCGCTGGTCGACGACGAGGGCCGGATCAAGGGCCTGATCACCGTCAAGGACTTCGTCAAGGCGGAGAAGTACCCGAACGCCGCCAAGGACGCCGAGGGCCGGCTGCTGGTGGGTGCCGCCGTCGGCGCCTCCGCCGAGGCCTTCGACCGCGCCCAGGCGCTGGTCGGCGCGGGCGTGGACTTCCTGGTCGTCGACACCTCGCACGGGCACTCGCACAACGCGCTGTCCTGGATCTCCAAGATCAAGGCCGCCGTGCCGGTCGACGTGGTCGGCGGCAACGTCGCCACCCGGGACGGCGCCCAGGCGCTGCTCGACGCGGGCGTGGACGGCGTGAAGGTCGGCGTCGGCCCCGGCTCGATCTGCACCACCCGGGTGGTCGCCGGCGTCGGCGTCCCGCAGGTCACCGCGATCTACGAGGCCGCCCAGGCCTGCCAGGACGCGGGCGTCCCGATCATCGGCGACGGCGGCCTGCAGTACTCCGGCGACATCGGCAAGGCGCTGTGCGCCGGCGCCGACACCGTGATGCTCGGCTCGCTGCTGGCCGGCTGCGAGGAGTCGCCCGGCGAGCTGCTGTTCATCAACGGCAAGCAGTTCAAGTCGTACCGCGGCATGGGCTCGCTGGGCGCCATGCAGACCCGCGGCCAGGCGAAGTCCTTCTCCAAGGACCGCTACTTCCAGGCCGAGGTCTCCTCCGACGAGAAGCTGATCGCCGAGGGCATCGAGGGCCAGGTGCCCTACCGCGGCCCGCTGTCCGCGGTGCTGTTCCAGCTGGTCGGCGGCCTGCGCCAGACCATGGGCTACGTGGGCGCCGCCACCATCGAGGAGATGCAGACCAAGGGCCGGTTCGTCCGGATCACCTCGGCCGGCCTCAAGGAGAGCCACCCGCACGACATCCAGATGACCGTCGAGGCGCCGAACTACAACGCCCGCTGAGGCCACCGGAACCGCCCGGCCGCGGATCGACCGCGACCGGGCGGTTCCGTGCGTCCGGCCCCGGGCGCGCCCCTGGCGGGGCAGGTGGGGGCGAGTACGGGATACTTGGGGCGTGGCCGGGGTGACCCGGTCGGGAGATGGAAAGCAGCAGAAGGGCTCGAAGTGACTGAGATCGAGATCGGGCGAGGCAAGCGCGGCCGCCGGGCGTACTCCTTCGACGACATCGCCGTCGTCCCCAGCCGCCGTACGCGTGACCCGAAGGAGGTCTCGATCGCCTGGCAGATCGACGCGTACCGGTTCGAACTGCCGTTCCTGGCCGCGCCGATGGACAGCGTGGTCTCGCCGCAGCAGGCCATCGCGATCGGGCAGCTCGGCGGCCTGGGCGTGCTGAACCTGGAGGGGCTGTGGACGCGGTACGAGGACCCGCGGCCGCTGCTGGAGGAGATCGCCGCGATCACCGACGAGGCGGCGGCGACCCGGCGCCTGCAGGAGGTGTACGCGGAGCCGATCAAGGCCGAGCTGATCAAGGAGCGGATCAAGGAGGTCCGTGACTCCGGCGTCGTGACCGCCGCGGCCCTCTCGCCGCAGCGCACCGCTGAGTTCTCCAAGGCCGTGGTGGACGCCGGCGTCGACGTGTTCGTCATCCGCGGCACCACCGTCTCGGCCGAGCACGTCTCGGGCGCGGCCGAGCCGCTGAACCTCAAGCAGTTCATCTACGAGCTCGACGTCCCGGTGATCGTCGGCGGCTGCGCCACCTACACCGCCGCGCTGCACCTGATGCGCACCGGCGCGGCCGGCGTGCTGGTCGGCTTCGGCGGCGGCGCCGCGCACACCACCCGGGGCGTCCTGGGCATCCAGGTCCCGATGGCGACCGCCGTGGCGGACGTCGCCGCCGCCCGCCGCGACTACATGGACGAGTCCGGCGGCCGGTACGTGCACGTGATCGCGGACGGCGGCGTCGGCTACAGCGGCGACATCCCGAAGGCCGTCGCCTGCGGCGCGGACGCGGTGATGATCGGCGCCGCGCTGGCCCGCGCCACCGACGCGCCCGGCCGGGGCTACCACTGGGGCATGGAGGCCGTCCACGAGGAGCTGCCGCGCGGCAAGCGGGTCCACCTGGGCACCGTCGGCACCACCGAGCAGATCCTGACCGGCCCGTCGCACACCCCCGACGGCACGATGAACCTGTTCGGCGCGCTGCGCCGGGCGATGGCCACCACCGGCTACACCGAGCTCAAGGAGTTCCAGCGGGTCGAGGTCACGGTCAACCCCGGCCGCTGACACCCCCGCTGAGCGAAACCCAGTACGACCGGAGGGCCCCCGCCGTGACCACGGCGGGGGCCCTCCGGCCACGGGCGGGCCCGGTGGCCCGGGCGGTCGGGCGAGGGGGCGGGTGGCCGGGGAGGGACGGGACAGGGGATGATGGGTGTCCGGCGTGCGACCGCCACCTCCGGTGGTCCGACACGCCGTCAGGTCACGGTCGGGATGCCCGCCGTCGACCGCAACACCATGGGGAGAGCGCACCGATGACGCAGCCGCAGGAACCGACCGGCCGACTGCTGGCGGACCGCTACCGGCTCGGCGAGGTGCTCGGACGCGGCGGCATGGGCACCGTCTGGCGGGCCGAGGACGAGATACTGGGCCGGATCGTCGCGGTCAAGGAACTCCGGATGACCGGCACCGTCGACGAGATCGAGAAGCACCGGCTCGTCGTCCGCACCCTGCGGGAGGCCAAGGCCACCGCGCGGATCCGGCACACCGCCGCCGTCACCGTCTTCGACGTGGTCGAGGAGGACGACCGGCCGTGGATCGTGATGGAACTCGTGGCCGGCCGGTCGCTGGCCGACGTGGTCGCCGAGGACGGCCCGCTCGCCCCCGAACGGGCCGCGCAGGTCGCGCTCGACCTGCTCGGCGTGCTCGGCGCCGCGCACGCCCAGGGCATCCTGCACCGGGACGTCAAGCCGTCGAACGTGCTGATCGGCGAGGACGGGCGGACCGTGCTCACCGACTTCGGCATCGCCAGCGTCGAGGGCGACACCTCCATCACCTCCACCGGCATGCTGGTCGGCGCCCCCTCCTACATCGCCCCCGAGCGCGCCCGCGGCAAGCTGCCCGGACCGCCCTCCGACCTGTGGTCGCTGGGCGGCACGCTGTACGCGATGGTCGAGGGCGTCCCGCCGTACGACCGGGGCGACGCGCTGGCCACCCTCACCGCCGTGATGACCGAACCGCTGCCCGCCCCGCGCAACGCCGGGCCGCTGCGCCGGGTCATCGAGGGCCTGCTGGAGAAGGACCCGGCCGAGCGGATGGACGCCGACACGGCCCGGCCGCTGCTCGAACTCATCGCCGCCGGGAAGCCGCTGCCGGACGCCGAGACGGTGGTCGTCCCGGCCCCGCCGGCCCCGGTGGAGGCGGCCGCCCGGACCGCCGAACTGCCCGCCGCGGCCGGGTCGTCCGGCGGGCGGCGGCGCGCGGTGCTGACCGGCGCGGCGCTGGCCGCGGTGCTGGTGCTGGTCGCGGCGCTGGTGGCGTTCTGGCCGAAGGGCGACCGGGAGCCGGCGGCCGGGGCCGGGGCGACGCAGGTGGCGGCGGTGCCGCCGGCCGGTCCGGCGGACGGCGGTTCGGCCTCGGCGTCCCCCTCCGCCCCGGCGTCGCCTTCCGCCCCGGCGTCGGCGTCGGCCACCGCGTCGGCCCCGGGCACGGCGTCGCCGTCGGCCTCCGGGGGGCAGGTGCCCGCCGGGTTCAAGGTGTACAAGGACCAGTCCGGGTTCAGCATCACGCTGCCCGAGTGGATGGCCGACCAGGGGCCGGACTACCGCGCCACCAGCCGGCGCTTCGAGGGCCGCGGGCTGCGGCTGGTCGTCGACTGGCAGAGCCCCGCCGGCGACAGCGCGCTGAAGGACTGGCAGGCGTCCGACCGCAACGCGAAGATGACCAACTACCGCAAGGTCCGGGTGGAGGCCATCTCCTACCGCGACTGGACCAACGCCGCCGACTGGGAGTGGACCTACACCGGCAAGACCGGCACCCTGCTGCACTCGCTCAACCGCGGCTTCGTCACCGGGGGCGGCAAGTACGGGTACGCGATCTACTGGACCATGCCCGAGGAGGTCTGGACGGCCCCGGAGGGCTCGCAGGCCCGGCAGGTCTCCTTCGAGAGCTTCCAGCCCGCGCCGTAGCGGGCAGCCGCGGGGGACCGCCGGGGCGGCTCCGGCGCGGGCGGGGCGGGGGCCCGGGGCGGCGGGGCGGCTCCCGGTGGTGGGGCGGAAAGCGCGTACCGAGCGGTCGCGGGGGCAGGCGTGGGCCGTACGCTGGCGGGACTACGGCGTGAGGAACAGGCATGCGAGCGGCCCCGGGGCAAGTGGTGGCCGGGCGGTACCGGGTGACGGACCGTCCGGAGGGTGAGGTCGGTGTTCCCGCGGTGGACGTCCACGGCGGGGCGCGGGTGCGGCTGTTCGGGCTGGAGCTGCCCGAACTGCTGGTGCCGGGGCACCCGGTGGGGGCGCCCGCGCCGTCGTACGGGCCGCGGGTGACCGCGCGGGTCGCGCAGGTCGCGGCGGCGGCGGGGACGCACCCGCGGCTGCTGCGGGGGCTCGCGGCCGGGCCCGAGGACGAGGTGCTGTGGGTCGCCGAGGAGGCGGTCGCGGGGGTGCCGCTGGAGCGGCTGGCGGGCAACGGCCCGGTCTCGCCGTACCGGGTCGCGGAGATCGGGGCGGACCTGGCGGGCGCGCTGCGCTCGCTGCACGAAGCCGGTCTGACGCACGGGAACCTGACCCTGCGCACGGTGCTGGTCTGCGAGGACGGCGCGGCGATGCTCGGCGGCCTGCTGCTGGGCGCCGCCGAGGAGGAGCTGTGCGCGGCGCTGGGCGGCGAGGTGCCGCGCCGGGTGTACGAGACCCGGGCGCTGATGCTCGGAGCGCTCGCCGAGCGCTGGGCGATCGACCCGGGCGCCCCCGCGGACACCTGGGCGCTGGGGGTGCTGCTGTACCGGCTGCTGACCGGCCACGGCCCCTACCCGGAGGACGACCTGCCGACGCTGCTGGCGGCCGTCCGGGACGGGCGGCACCGCCCCGCCGACGGCTGCGGGCCGCTGCGGCCGCTGGTCGAGCGGCTGCTGCGGCCGGACGCCGCGGCCCGGCCGGACGCGGCCGCCGTCCAGCGGGAACTGCGCGAACTGCTGGTGTTCGCACCCGAACCGGGCTTGGACGGACCGCCCGACCCGCTGCTGCCGGTGCCCCGCCCGGTGGCGGGCCCGCTGGTGCCGCGGCAGCGCGGCCGGCGCCCGGCGCGGGCGGCGCGGCAGGAGACGGACCGTCAGCTCCCGGTGCGCCCACCGCGGGTGCCGCCCCGGCTGCTCGGACCGCTGGTGCTGGGCGGCGTGCTGCTGCTGTTGGTCGCGGCGCTCGCCGGGATCGTGGCGGTCGCAGGCTGAGAGCGGCCGGTCACGGTGCGATTCGTAGCCCGGGGTGCGATTCCCGGGGGGCCCGGCGCAGCCTAGGCTTGTCTCCTGAACCGTCGGTGCGAGCAGGCACACGGTCTGCCAGGACCCCGTCCGACCGGCGGTGGGGGAGCGAAGGGGGGACGGTCATGGGCGCACAGGACCAGTCGACCGGCCGTCTGCTGGCCGGGCGGTACGCGCTCGGCGAGCGCCTGGGACGCGGCGGGATGGGGACCGTCTGGCGTGCCAGGGACGAGATGCTGGACCGGGAGGTGGCCGTCAAGGAACTGACGGTCAGCCACCTCTCGGAGGAGGACCGGGAGATGCTCCAGACCCGGATGCAGCGGGAGGCCCGGGCCGCGGCCCGGATCAAGCACCCGGGCGTGATCACCATCCACGACGTGCTGGAGCAGGACGGCCGGCCGTGGATCGTGATGGAGCTGGTGGACGGCCGCGCGCTGTCCGACGTGATCACCCAGGACGGCACCCTGACGCCCCGGGAGGCCGCCGACGTCGGCCTCCAGGTGCTCGCCGCCCTGCACCGCGGTCACCAACTGGGGGTGCTGCACCGCGACGTCAAGCCCGCCAACGTGCTGCTGGAGCACGGCACCGGGCGGGTGGTGCTGCTCGACTTCGGCATCGCCAAGTTCGAGGGCGCGATGGACATCACCCGCCCCGGTGACCTGGTCGGCTCGCCCGACTACCTGGCCCCGGAGCGGGCCCAGGGCCAGCGGCCCGGACCGGCCTCCGACCTGTGGGCGCTCGGCGCGACGCTGTACCACGCGGTCGAGGGCGAGTCGCCGTTCCGCCGCGACAACCCGCTCAGCACGCTCACCGCCGTCGTCGACGAGCCGCTGCCCGAACCGCGCCGGGCCGGCGGGCTCGGGCCGGTGCTGGCCGCGCTGATGGCCAAGGACCCGGACGGGCGGCCCGGCGCCGACGAGGCGGGCCGGATGCTGCGCGAGGTCGCCGACGGACACACCGTCAGCATCCGGGTGCCCGAGCAGGCCGGCGCGGGCCGGCTGCCCACCCAGCTCGTCCCGGTGGTCGACCGGGTCGCGGAGGGCGAACCCGCCGCCCCGGCGGCCGAGGCGGCCACCGAGTCCGGCCCGGACCGGGCGGCGACGCCCGTCGCACCGCCCGCCCCCGCCCCGCAGGCCGCACCGCCCCGGCGGCGCGGCCGGGCCGTGCTGTGGGCGGCCGTCGGCGTGCTGCTGCTGGCCGGAGTAGGCGGCGGCGCGTACTACTACCAGCAGCACCGCGGGACGCCGGTCGTGACGCCCGGCCCGGTCGCGTCCGGCACGGACAACCCGCTGCCCACCGACAGCCCGCTGCCCAGCGGCGCGCCCGCGCCCGCCGGGTACACCTGGCAGGACGACCCGGCCGGGTTCCGCTTCCTGCTGCCCACCGACGGGGACTGGGTGCGCACCGAGAAGCCCGGCGGGCAGATCTACTACTCGCCGGACAACCTGGAGCACTTCCTGCTGTTCGCGGTCACGGTCGGCCAGCCGCTCTCCCCGCAGGAGCACTTCCTGCAGATGGAGACCTCGCTGAGCAAGAGCCTGAAGGACTACCAGCGCACCAGCCTCGCCATCGCCAAGATCAAGGGCGAGGAGGGCGCGGTGTGGGAGTTCGGCTTCGGCGCCAAGGACGCCCGCCGGAGCGCCAAGGAGGTCGAGTTCCGGCGCGCCGACGGGACGGCGTTCATGGTGTACGTGTCGGGCCCGGAGAAGGACTGGCGCGACAGCCTGCGGCAGTTCACCACGGTGCTGAACAACTTCACCCCGACCTCCTAGGCTCCGTCCGGCCGGGGCGACACGTTCGGCTTTCGCTGTTACCGGCGGGTACACAAGTCGGGGTCCAGGGCCTAGGCTGCCCGCATGACGGAGAGCACGATCCAGGCCCGGCGCAACCCTGCGGCGAAGGGCGCGGCGCGCGGCGTCGCTTCGGCGGTGCCCGCGGCGCTGGTCGCCCGGCTGGCCAAGGGCGTCACCGCCACCGGTGGGCAGCGCGCGCAGACCCTCGCGCCGCTCACCGGCGAGGCGCTGGCCGACCTGCCGGTGTCCTCGGAACAGGACGTGGAGCTGGCGTTCGCGCAGGCCCGGCGGGCCCAGCCGGCCTGGGCCGCGCTGTCGGTGCGGTACCGGGCGGGCGTCCTGCTGCGCTTCCACGACCTGCTGCTGGCGCGGCAGGACGAGGTGCTGGACCTGATCCAGGCGGAGACCGGCAAGGCCCGGCTGCACGCCTTCGAGGAGGTGATGGCCGTCGCCTCGGCGGCCCGGCACTACGGCCGCACCGCGCACTCCTACCTGAAGGACCGCCGCCGCGGCGGCGCCGTCCCCGGGCTGACCAGCGCCGTCGAGTCCCGCCGCCCCAAGGGCGTGGTCGGGCAGATCTCGCCGTGGAACTACCCGCTGGAGCTGTCGGTCGGCGACGCGCTGCCCGCCCTGGTGGCCGGCAACGCGGTGGTCAACAAGCCGGACACCCAGACCGCGCTGACCGCGCTGTGGGCCCGCGAGCTGTTCGTCGAGGCCGGACTGCCCCCGCAGCTGTGGCAGATCGTGCTCGGCGACGGCCCGGTGGTCGGCCCGCAGGTGGTCGAGCGCGCCGACTACGTCGCCTTCACCGGCTCCACCCGCACCGGCCGGGACGTCGCCCGCCGGGCCGCCGAACGCCTGGTCGGCGCCTCGCTGGAACTCGGCGGCAAGAACGCCATGCTGGTGCTCGCCGACGCCGACCTGGAACGGGCCGCCGCGGGCGCCGTCCGGGCCTGCTTCTCCTCGGCCGGCCAGCTCTGCATCTCCATCGAGCGGCTCTACGTGCACCGCTCGGTCGCCGACGCCTTCCTGGCGGAGTTCGCCGAGAAGACCGCCGCGCTGCGCCTGGGCGGCGGCCTCGCCTACGGCGCCGACATGGGCTCACTGGTCTCCGCCCGCCAGCTGGAGACCGTCACCCGGCACGTCGAGGAGGCCGTCGGGGCCGGCGCGAAGGTGCTGACCGGCGGGCGGGCCCGGCCCGACCTGGGCCCGCTGTTCTACGAACCCACCATCCTGGACGGCGTCACCCCCGAGATGGCGGTCTGCTCGGAGGAGACCTTCGGCCCGGTCGTCTCGGTCTACCGCTTCGACACCGAGGACGAGGCCGTCGCCGCCGCCAACGGCACCCCGTACGGCCTGAACTCCTCGGTCTGGACGAAGGACACCGCCCGCGGCCGCAAGGTCGCCGCCCGGCTGCGCACCGGCACCGTCAACGTCAACGAGGCGTACGCCGCCGCGTACGGCTCGGTGGCCTCGCCGATGGGCGGCATGGGCGACTCCGGGCTCGGCCGGCGGCACGGCGCCGAGGGCATCCTGCGCTACACCGAGGCGCAGACCGTCGCCGTGCAGCGGCTGCTGCCGATCGGCCCGTCGATGGGCATGGACGACCGGAAGTTCGCCGAGCTCTTCACCACCGGCCTGAAGGCCATGAAGGCGTTCCGGCTGAAGTAGCCGGCCCAGGAGGGGGCAGCAGTGTCGTACGACTACGACGTCGTGGTGGTCGGTTCGGGCTTCGGCGGCTCGGTCGCCGCCCTGCGGCTCACCGAGAAGGGCTACAAGGTCGCCGTCCTGGAGGCCGGGCGCAGGTTCCGCCGCGAGGAACTGCCCCGCACCTCCTGGAGCCTGCGCGACTACCTGTGGGCACCCGCCCTCGGCCGCTACGGCATCCAGCGCATCCACCTGCTGCGCAACGTGCTGATCCTGGCCGGGGCGGGCGTCGGCGGCGGCTCGCTGAACTACGCCAACACCCTGTACGTCCCGCCGAAGGCGTTCTTCGAGGACCGGCAGTGGGCGCACATCACCGACTGGCAGGCCGAGCTCGCCCCGTTCTACGACCAGGCGCAGCGGATGCTCGGGGTGCGGCTCAACCCCACCATGACCCCCTCCGACGTGCACCTGAAGGCCGCCGCCGAGGCGATGGGCTGCGGCGACACCTTCCACCTGGCGCCCGTCGGGGTGTTCTTCGGCGACGGACGGGACGGCACCGGCGAGGCGAAGGCCGCGCCCGGCGGCGAGGTCGACGACCCGTACTTCGGCGGCGCCGGGCCGAAGCGCCGGGCCTGCACCGAGTGCGGCGAGTGCATGACCGGCTGCCGGCACGGCGCCAAGAACACCCTCACCGAGAACTACCTGTACCTGGCCGAGCGGGCCGGCGCCGAGATCCTGCCGATGACCACCGTCGAGCGGCTGCGCCCGCACGGCGGGGGCTATGCGGTCGACGTGCTGCCCACCGACGCCCGCACCCGGCGGGCCCGGAAGGCCGGGGCGCGCACGATCACCGCCGAGCGGGTCGTCGTCGCGGCCGGCACCTACGGCACCCAGACCCTGCTGCACCGGATGCGCGCGGGCGGGCTGCTGCCCCGGATCTCCGCCCGGCTCGGCCACCTCACCCGCACCAACTCCGAGGCCCTGGTGGGCGCGCAGACCTCCACCCGGCGCTACGGGGAACGCCCCGACTTCACCCGCGGCGTGGCCATCACCTCCTCGGTGCACCCCGACGCGAACACCCACATCGAGCCGGTCCGCTACGGGCGCGGCTCCAACGCGATGGGCGCGCTCTCCATCCAGCAGGTCAGCGGCGCCGGGCGCGGACCGCGCTGGCTGCGCTACCTGGGCACCGCCGCCCGGCACCCGTGGATCTTCGCCCAGTCGATGAACCAGCACCGCTGGTCGGAGAAGACCATCATCGGCCTGGTCATGCAGTCCCTCGACAACTCGCTGACCGTCTCGCTGAAGAACGGGAGACTGACCTCCCGGCAGGGCCACGGCGCGCCCAACCCGAGCTGGATCCCGGCCGCCGAGGAGGGCGCCCGGGCGCTCGCCGCCTCCATCAACGGCTTTCCCGGCTCCACCGCCGGCGAGGTCTTCGACATCCCGCTGACCGCGCACTTCCTCGGCGGCTGCCCGATCGGCGACAGCGCCGAGACCGGCGTCGTCGACCCCTACCACCGGCTGTACGGGCACCCCGGGATCAGCGTGGTCGACGGCTCCGCGGTCTCCGCCAACCTGGGCGTCAACCCCTCGCTCACCATCACCGCACAGGCCGAGCGCGCCATGTCGATGTGGCCCAACCGCGGCGAGGCCGACCCGCGCCCCGAGCCGGGCGCGGGCTACCGACCGGTCCCGCCCGTCACTCCGCGTCAACCCGCCGTCCCGGCAGGGGCGTTCGGCGCGCTCAGGCTGCCGCTGCTGGCCGTGCCCGAGGTGCCCCGCCGGGCCCCGGAAGGAGATTGACATCCCTTTACCCGCGGTGGGATAAACGGGCCCTCGAAGCACGAACCACCCTGGGGGGAACCAGCATGCCCATCTGCCCGTCCTGCGGAGCGGCCTCGGCCGACCCCGCGGTGACCTGCGCCAACTGCGGCAGGCCGCTCTCCGCGCCCGCGATCGGGGACGTGATCGAGGACACCGGCCCGGTCGGCGGCTCCCCGTGGGGCGCCGGCAAGGTGCACCACACCCGGGAGGCGCCGGCGCTCTCCCGGGGCTGGCTGACCGCCGGCCGGGTGCTGATCGCCCCCACCCTGCTGCTGGTGCTGGCCGCCGCGATCGGCACCGGCAGCCAGGACGACGACTCGTACCGGATCACGCCGTTCGGGTCCGAAAACGGCTTCCAGAGCTGGCTGTCCCTCGTCCTCACCGGCTTCGGCGCGCCGCTGCGGGTCGTCATGCACGCCACCAAGCGGAGGGGCGACGCCTCGACGACCAGCCTGGAGACCAACGTCCACCTGGTGCTGCACCTGGTCGCGCTGGGCTGGCTGCTGCTGCTCTGGCTCGGCCTGCACCTCGGCGCCCGGGCCCGCCGCCGGGCCGGGGCCGCCGAACCGGCCGGGGCCGCGGTCGGGATCCAGGCGCTGCGCACCGGCGCGGTGTCCGCGGTGGTCGCGCTGCTGCTCGGCTGGCTGGCGGGCCAGGAGTCGGGCGGCGGCGACGGCTACGCCTCGATGAGCTCCGAGGTCGGCCCGGCCCTGCTGCCGCTGACGCTCTCCGCGGGCATCGCCGCGGCCGTGGTGGTGCTGGCCGTGGACGGCGCGGCCGCGCTGCGCGCCGAGGCCGCCCGGCGCGGCTGGCTGGGCAGCCTGCTGGTCGCCTGGCAGCACGCCTTCCGGGTGGTCTGCGGGCTGCTGGTGCTGCTGACCGCGGTCGGGCTGGTGATGCAGCTCTCCTACGGCGACTCGCTCTGGAACGCCGGCCCCCTGGTGATGGTCACCAACTACGGCGTGGTGGTGCACGGCATCGGCAGCGGCGCGACGCTGCTGGTCGGGGGCTTCGAGGACAGCCACCTGGCGGTGTCGCTGTTCGACCTGGGCGACCACGGCGACGGCTGGTGGTTCGCCGTCCTGCCGGCGCTGGTGGCGGCGCTGGCGCTCGGCTGGTCCGCGCACCGGGGGCGGCTGGCCCAGCGCGACCGGGCGGTGCTGGCGGGCGTGTACGCGCTGCTCAACGTGCTGCTGCTGCTCGGCACCTCGATGTGGTCCACGATGGGCGGCCCGACCAGCGGCGAGGTCGGCGGGTTCACCGTCCGGACCGAGGACACGGTCGGCTGGTCGGTGCTCTCGGTGCTGATCTCCTCCGCGGTCTGGGGCGCGTTCGGCGCGCTCGCGGTGCCCGGCCTGCTCGACGGGCTGCGCGGCACCCCGGCGGCGGCCCCGCCGCGCCCGTTCGGCCC